>JACRKE010000020.1 GCA_016215335.1 Candidatus Vogelbacteria bacterium
TTGTGTGTGATATATGTGACAATCTTTTGTAGGTTGGTTAGAATTTGTGGATACATGTGTGAAAGAAAGGCACCCTCATCGGGTGCCTTTCTAGTATGCGTCAATTTTTGTTAAAAGTACATTTCGTAATTCACAGCGAGAAGGAGAGCCTCGGCTCCTTCTTGCCTGTCTCGACCTCCGCACAGTATTCTGCGGTAGAGACAACCAGAAGCATTGCACTCGCAACCACGCTGGCGTTCACAAGGCTCGCTTGTAGCGCGAGCCAAAGCATGGCCGTGGCGCTCGAGCAACCGTAGAGCCAAATTCTCCAGTTCAATAGACACCTCGATTCAGTTCCAGTTCCTGTTATAAAGGGCTGTTAGCCGGTCTAATAAAAGCATATAAGGTTGCTTTTGTCTATGGACGTTGTCCGACTAGTTCGGAAATCACTCAGAAGACTGTCCTCGAATCTAAATGCGACAGAGGACAGTCTTCATGCGAGAGCAAATGCTTTCGTAGGGCTTCATTCTAACGCATCTGTAAGAATGAACTATTTGTAGAACTCAAGAATTGTTTTGAAGTCGTTCGGCGGAAGGGTGAAGGCGGAGGATCGTGGGTGGCCTCCTCCACCTCTTTTTTGGGCTATTTCTGAAACGTCCACGGTTTCGTTTGAGCGAAGTGATACTACAATTTTGTCATGTCTACGTGACCAAATTATGGCGACTGGATGAGTTGTGGCCGGATTGCCAGTTTTCTCGCTATAAATTCTTTTGGATGTGTGGTCTATGGTAACCGGTGAGTTTACAATTAGTGCCTTGTGTCCGTCTATCATCCCCTCGGCGCCAATCTCAAGCAATTTTTTTACCCGCGCTTCTCTGTCACGCACAAGTATCTTGCCCGCATTTATTATATCTTTCTTTGTTTTGGGGGTCTCGAGTCCTTTTGCGAATCTGTTCCATGCCTTAAACTCCATAGGGACTAAAGTTGAGTATTCCATAATTTCGTCGGTCGATCTCAATTTCCATTTCCATATGTCTATATCTTCGACATAAAGCAAAAGATTAGGAATTTTCTTTCCCGGATGAAAAAAGTTCCAGCTTAAAACCGCGCCGGAATGTTTCAGATCGAATATAGTGGTAGTAGCGAGCTTTACCCATTCAGCGCTTGATTTGTGGTGGTCTATTATGGTGAGAGAAACGGCTTCTCCCTTCAGTCTTTCTATTACCTCAGGCCGGAAGCAAAGATCTAGAAGATAAACTCTTGATCCTCTCACGTTAATGTTCGGATCGTCATTGTGATTTGAGGGTATATATAGAGCACTCTCCCCCATTTTTTTCCACGCCGACCATGCCGCGCTGAAACCATCTGAACAATCCTTATGATAAAAAACGACTGCTTCTTTTTCTATGTTATTCATATTTATGATTATAAAAATGGTTGGAGCAAATCAAGAAGGAAAAGCAGTGGACTATGATACCAACGAAGTCTCCAGTTCAACTCTTCAAGCGACCTTGAATCCGCTTTCCACATATCAATTATTTTTTGTAGATCGTTTATCATGCGCGTGTCACTGAACACAGCGCCTATTTCGGTGTTGTGGTCGAAACTCTGCGCATCAATGTTCGGAGAACCTATCATGCCCTGTTTATTGTCGATGAGTAATGCCTTAGCGTGCATCATTTGGCGCGTAAAGAAAAATTTCATCCTAGAATTTGCGTATCTAAGGGCATTTAAATGATTGGCAGTATTTCCAATTTTAGGATCGGTATTTTCTGGAAGTATTATAGAGATATTAACTCCTCTCTTCGCGGCGTTTTTAAGCGCCTTTAAAAGCCACGGGTGAGGGATAAAATATGGCGTGACAATCACGATCTCTTTTTCCGCTCCAAGAATACTTTCTTCATAGTGCTTTTTCAAATTAAAGCTTCCAAGCACGGGCCAGTGTTCAAGGATCCATATTCTTGTTTTTGAAATGGGGTCAGGTAATTTTTCCTTGTCAATAATATACGAGTCGGTTCCACCGCATAATGAATATGATTTTGCAAATGTTTTGACGAAACTGGCCACCAACTTGCCGGATACTCTCATGTGCAGGTCAAGCCACTTCAGATAATGCTTGCCGATATTCACTCCTCCGAAAAAGGCAATTTTCTCATCCACTATGAGTAATTTTCTATGTATGCGTCTGAACCATCTGGTAAAGAAAAGAATCTCTCCACCGGCCTCGCGCAAAGATTCAACATCTTTCGCGGGCAGACTGTAGCTCCCGAGGCCGTCCAGTATTAAAACCACTTTTACGCCTAGTCTTGCCTTGGAGATCAAATCAGCCATAAAACTCTTGGCCGGAATTGCATCGTCTATAAAAATATAGCTTTCAAAAAGAATTGATCTCGTAGCTTTGCCTATCGAATCAAGCATTGCATTCATGGCGCTCTCCGATGTTGAGTAAAGTCTGTGTTTCATTGAAGTAACCTAGCAACACGATTCAAAATGATTTCAGCAAATTTCTTGTGTTCATCTCTCGCGTACTCCTTCTCGTAAGATCCACCAAGCTCTTCAAAATTAAATGGCTTGCCCACTATAGCGCTTACAGGATGATCTGCTCCCTCTGATTCAATGGGCCTTACTCGCTTTGTGTATTTAAATCCGATCGGCAGAATTGTCGCTCGACTTCTCCACGCCAAATAAGATACGCCCGATCTTGCGGGATTTAACAACTGATTGCTTCTGTTGATCTGCCCTTCCGGAAATATGGCGACAGTCAATTTATGGGCCAGAAAATTGATGTGGCTTGGCAAGGCTTTCTCGTAATTTCGCGTGCGCAGTATCGCCGGATATGTGCCGAAAAGCCTGAAGAACCAGCTGTCGGTAATGTATTTAAGTCTGCCTATTTCGGTGTACTCTTCGCGCTTTAAGGCTACGAAATGCACAGGAATGAAATGTGAGAAAAGCGGGAAAGCACCTACCGCGTATATGGGATCAAGCACCGTCGTGTGATTGCTTACGATTATAAGCGGTTTGTCCTTCGGAATTTTATCGATATTCTCTCCTCCTATCACTTGATAGCCGACATACCAAAGGTAGAAGCGTATAGGTACGAAAAAAAGGCGCTGAAGGAAAGACGCAATGTATTTACGCATCAATATACAATACCATTAAATCCTTGAGTCGTCATTAGAGATGCTTATAGGCCTTCTTTCTTGAGTTCATCCACCAGAGACTCGGCCTTCCTTGAAAGTTTGTTCGGAATCTTAACGATTATCTTTGCAAGCAAATCTCCACGTCTTTCCTCTGATGGTACGCCTCGTCCTTTTATTCTCAGGAACTCTCCGCTTGAGATACCCTTTGGAATTGTAAGTTTTATTTCTCCATCAAGCGTGCTTATTTTGTACTCTGCTCCGGTGAGCGCATCGGTAAGCTTCACCTCCAAGTCCATTACAAGATTATCACCTTCGCGCTTGAATATTTTGCTTTTTTCAACATGGACTTTTACGTATAGATCTCCCGGAACCCCCCTCGGAGCAGCCTCTCCCATGCCTGTAAGACGTATCATCTCACCATCTTGTATACCTGACGGGACCTTGATTTTGACCTCCTCCGACTTCCTTACAACTCCGAGACCCTTGCATTCTCTGCACTGTTCTTCTGCTATTTCTCCCTTGCCGAGGCAGGTTTCGCATTCGTGTTCGGAGGTGAATGCTCCGAGAAATGATCGCCTGGTTTCTCTAAGACGACCCTTTCCGCCGCAGTTTGAACATTTTTTCAATTTACTACCAGGTTTGGCACCACTACCGTGGCAATTAGTACAGGCACTGAGTTTTGTCAAAAGTACGCTCCTGCCAGCACCAAAGATAGAATCTGAAAAGGTTAATTGTATATCAATTGATATGTCCCTGCCTCTCATTTTTCCCCTATTGCCCCTTGCGCCACCTCCGAAGAAATCAGAAAAAATGTCCCCGAGGTCAACTGATTCAAAGCCTCCCTGACCGAAGTTAGAGAAATCGAATCCGTTAAAGTCATGTCCTTGCGAATCCTGTCCACCACCTCCAGAAAACACTTGTCCGTAGGTATCGTACTCCTTTCTCTTGCCTGAATCGGATAGAATCTGGTAAGCCTCGTTTATCTCCTTGAATTTTTTTTCGTCTCCTCCTGATTTGTCAGGATGATATTTCATGGCAAGTTTTCTGAACGCCTTTTTGATATCATCAGTTGAGGCGCTTTTCTCAATGCCTAATATTTCATAGTAATTTTTGGCCATAGGTTATTTGCCTTCTTCGAACTTTGCATCGTGAACAGTACCTTCTCCTCCGTCTTCTTTTTTGTCTTCTGGTTTAACTTCTTCTTGCTTAACATTTTTCATCATCTCTTCTCCGATCTTTTGCATTGCATTTGCAAGGTCTTCTGTCGCTCTTTTAATCTCATCATGACTATTGCTCCCCTTTATTTTATTTAGGGTATCAATCTTTTCCGTCACAAGAGATTTGACTCCATCACTTATCTTACCTTCAGCATCCTTAAGGGCCTTCTCCGCGGTGTGAATTGTGTGATCCGCCATATTCCTGACCTCCGCTTCCTCTTTCTTTTTCTTGTCTTCTTCCGCGTGGATATCAGCTTCTTTTTTCATCTTTTCGATATCAGCTTCAGATAGTCCGCCACGAGCTTCAATCTTTATAGACTGGCTTTTTCCTGTCGACTTGTCTTTTGCACTAACATTAAGAATTCCGTTTACATTCACATCAAATGTCACTTCAACCTGTGGCAGACCTCTCGGAGCCGGTGGAATGCCTTCCAGAGTGAATCGGCCCAGAGTTTTGTTGTCTCCGACCATTGGTCTTTCTCCCTGCACTACGTGAATCTCTACAGACGTTTGATTGTCCGCAGCGGTTGAGAATACTTGAGATCTTGATACCGGGATTGTGGTATTTCGTTCTATTATCTTTGTGGCAACTCCACCTAGAGTCTCAATGCCAAGCGACAATGGCAAAACGTCCAGCAAGAGCACATCTTTTACGTCTCCCTGAAGGATTCCAGCTTGCAAAGCCGCGCCGAGTGCGACTACCTCGTCCGGATTTATGCTTCGATTCGGTTCTTTGCCAAAAAGCTTCTTAACCGCTTCCACTATCGCAGGCATTCTCGTTTGTCCACCGACCATTATTACTTCATCTATATCCTTGATGGCAATCTTCGAAGCTTCTATCGCACGCTTAGTTATCTCAATAGAGCGATCCACATACTCTTGGGCCAGGTCCTCGAGTGTTGCTCGCTTCATTTTCATAAGAAGATGTTTCGGGCCGTTCGCGTCGGAGCTTACAAACGGGATGTTAATTTCAGACTCTATGGTGGTAGACAGCTCGTGTTTGGTCTTTTCCGCCGCTTCCTTCAGTCTTTGTAGCGCCAGTGAATCTGCTGTAATATCTATCCCCGATTCTTTTTTGAATTCGTTCGCTATCCAATGAATTATTTTTTGATCAATGTCTTCACCGCCCATATGGCTATCGCCATCAGTAGATTTAACTTCAATAACATCGTCTCCAATCTCAAGTATCGATATGTCAAATGTTCCGCCACCGAAATCGTATACTGCGATCTTTTCGTTTTTCTTCTTGTTGAATCCATACGCTAATGCCGCAGCCGTTGGTTCGTTGATTATTCTTTTTACGCTAAATCCTGCTATTTCACCTGCATCCTTAGTGGCTTGCCTTTGAGAGTCGTTAAAGTACGCAGGTACTGTTATAACAGCCTCAGTGATTGTCTCACCGAGTTTTGCTTCGGCGTCTTTCTTTAATTTCTGTAGTACCATTGCAGAAATCTCTTCCGGTCTGTAGTATTTGTCACTCATGAGAACCTTCACTTCACCATTGTCCGCTTTGTCTAGAACGAAGGGAGCATTTTTTTTGTCTCTTTGTACTTCCGTATCATCGTACCTGTGGCCCATTACTCTCTTGATGCCATAGATGGTATTCTTCGGATTCGTTATAGCCTGTCTTTTGGCAAGCAAGCCCGCAAGCCTCTCTCCGCTTTTTGAGACTGCAACTATTGATGGAGTGGTTCTGACTCCCTCTATGTTCTCTATGATTCTCGGCTCACCACCTTCTACGATGGCCATTGCCGAATAAGTTGTTCCCAGATCGATCCCCAATATTTTACTCATAGTTTTGTATTGTTATTATTTTTTAAGATGCCATATTATAACTTTTGCAGGTCTTACAATTCTACCATTCAACGTGAATCCTTTGGAAGTGATGCTTTCCACGGTATCATCCTGTCTTGTATCTTCCGTTTCCCTTACTCCCACTGATTCATGAATCGTCGAGTCGAATTTGTCACCGATATTGCCAATTTCTTTAACTCCGTTGTTCTGTAAAATATTCATCAGTTCGGAATAGATGTACTCAACTCCAATTCGCCAATTTTTATCTACTTTTTCCCAAGTTTCTTTATTGGCAAATGCTCTATCAAAATTATCAACAATACGAAGCAATTCTACTATAAGGTCTGTTTTCGCGTATTTAACAAGTTCCAAACGTAGCTTCTCTTCGTCGCGTCTCGCGTTCACAAAATCCGCTTTTGCCCGTTGCCACCCATCCAAATACTCCTGCTTGAGAACTTCGCATGCCTTGAGCTTATCCTCAAGTGAGATTGTGGGATTTGTCTCTATTGTCGAATTATCTTTTCCGCAATTGCAATTTTGATCCTGCTTGCAAGACGGACACTTTTTGTCGCTGCCGTCCTCACTTTTTTTGTTGTTTAAATTGCTCATTTACAAAAAAAAGTTTACTACTAATGGTAAACAACTTGCTATTATACTCTATACAAGCAAGACACGCAAATGGCCTCGCCTAGCCTGTCTTCTGTGGCTATGGCGAGGCCATTTGACCTCAGCATATTATTTAGCGCTTACTCCATTGGGGTGCTTTTCGCGCCTTTTTAAGTCCAAATTTGCGTCTTTCCTTCGCTCTTGAGTCACGTCTTAAGAATTTGGCTGACTTAAGAGGCTTTCGCAGTCCTTCATCCGCTTTTGATAGAGCCCTTGCAATACCATGTCTAACGGCTTCAGCCTGAGACATCATTCCACCACCTCTTACGTGTATTGAAATTTCATAATTCTCGCTCGGCGTAGCCGTTTTGAGCGGTGCTTGAATTATTGTTCTTGCCGCCTCTGTTGGAAAGTACTCTTGAATTGATCTGTCGTTACACTTATATGTACTATTTTTTGCTGCACTTATTCTCACTCGTGCGACTGACGTTTTCCTTCTTCCTGTTGCTTCCACGTATGATACGGATTTTACCGCCGTTTTCTTTGTTTTAATTTCTGTCGACATAATTTTAATCTGTGATCCTAACATTCTTTAGCATTTTTGCTCTTAGTTTATTTGCTGGCAGCATGCCTCTTATCGCTTTCATCAAAACGTCTCCGTGTCCCTTCTTTTCAATAATCTGAGCCTGTGAGAGCTCAATTTTACCACCAGGAAATCCTGTGTACCTTGTGTAAACTTTTTTTGTTAGTTTTTGACCAGTCGAAATTAATTTACTGGCATTTGTAATGTGAACGATTCCTGGTTGAAGCTTATTTTTTGCATATGCCGGGTTATTCTTTCCCATTAAAACAAAAGCCGCTTCACTCGCAATTCTTCCAAGACTCTTTGATTTTGCATCTATAATGTACATGTATTTATACAAATTCTATTACAGCCATGGGGCTCCCGTCCTCCATTCGATCTTGCAGTTTTACAATGCGTGTATAGCCCCCTGCTCTGTCAGCGTATTTTTCCGCACATTTGCTCACAGTAGACGCCCTTTGTACTGTACCAAGATTTTTTACAAGAAACCGCTTAGATGTTAGCGTATTTTTCTTTCCAATGGTAATCATTTTTTCTATGAACGGTCGGAGTTCTTTTGCTTTTGCTACTGTTGTCATTATTTTGCCATGAGTCGCGATTGCTTCTGCGAGCGATCTTAATAGAGCTCGGCGCTGACCCGTTTCTCTACTGAATTTTCTTACTGAATTGTGGTGTCTCATGGCTTTGTTTGGATAGTATGAGTATCTAGTATAGGCGACAAATTACTTTAGTAAAATACCAAAATTTGAGAGCGCTCTTTTGATTTCCGAGATTCCCTTTTCCCCAAGGCCTGGAATATTCAGTAGATCCTCCTCTCTTTTTCTGGCTAATCCTCCTATCGTTCTTATGCTCGCTTGCGACAATGCATTCATTGTCCTGGCCGACAGATTAACATCTTCAATTCTTGTCTTGAGCACATCTTCATCAGTTCCTTGACTTGGATTAGACACAACCACATGTTCTTCCGTTTCATCCATTGATTCCTGGGGTTTTGCCTCGAGTATGTGATCTTCTTCCTGAAAACCAATAATGGCCTTGAGTTGATTTATCATTATCTCAATCGATCTCTCCAGTGCATCCTTTGGAGTAATCATTCCGTCTGTTTCCACAAAGATTCGTAGTCTGTTGTAATCAGTTCTGTCTCCTACGCGCATGAGTTCGACTTCGTAGTTGGCGCGTCTGATTGGGGTAAATATTGCGTCCAGAACTATAGTGCCGATTTCCACCTTGTCCCTGTGGAGCATCTCCTTTGAAACATACCCTAGACCACGCTCTACCGTCATCTCTATGGAGAGGGCTGCGTTTTTGTCTGTGAGTGTTGCAATGTGTTGATCTGGATTACAGACTTCTAATTGCCCAGGGGCCTTAATATTCATTGCGGTTATAGCTCCAACTCCTCTTGCGTCGATGAAAACTTTTTGAGCCTCATTGGTTGCCATTTTGAAACGAACCTTTTTAAGATTAAGTAGTATTGTGATTACATCCTCACTCACGCCTTCCATAGTGGAAAATTCGTGCTGTACACCAGCAATATTTACCGACGTTATCGCAGCACCAGGCAAGGATGACAAAATAATTCTGCGAAGAGAATTACCTAAGGTGTGACCATACCCTGGGTAAAGACCGTCAATTTCGTAGACACCTTTTGTATCGGTTTCTGAAATAACTTTTGGCTTAGATGGCAATAAAATATTTTGGTCAGACATATATGTATTAAAATTATTAAAAAATTAAGCTCTACTATATAGTTCAATCACCGAATTGAAATTCAGGTTTGAGTCGTTCTTCATGTTTATCGGTGACATACCAACTTTTCCTGTACACTTCACGTTATCAACAACTAACCACTCGGGTGCCTTGTAATTTTTAAGCTTTAGTTCTAAATCTCTAAACAAAGTTTTGGTTTTTGACGCGTCCCGAATGGTGATTTCATCCCCCGGCTTTATCTGATGAGAAGGTATGCTTATTTTGACACCATTTACTCTTATGTGGCCATGAGAGACCATCTGTCTTGCAGCTGCTCTTGAAATTGTAAGACCAATTCTGTAAACAACATTATCGAGCCTGCTTTCAAGTTGAGTATAGAGGCCCTGTGCCGGATTTGTCCTGCTGTGCTTACGTGCATTGTCCACGTATTTAACAAATTGTTTTTCCAAAACTCCATATGAGTAACGCACTTTTTGCTTGTCTAAAAACTGTTGACCGTATTCAGTCTTTTGAGTAAATTTTCTCTTTCCAGTTGTCACTTTTCTGCCTGCGCGAAGAGCATATTTCTGTGTCTGAGTTTTCGGAAATAGCTTCTCGCCAAGTCTTCTGGATAATTTGTATTGTGGTTTGCGTAGCATTTTATTGACTTATTTATACTCTGCGAGGCTTCTTCGGTTTTGGACCATTATGAGGAATGGGTGTTGTGTCCTTGATTGAGTTTATGTTTATTCCTCTTGAAGTGAAAGCGCGAATTCCAGATTCTCTACCTGAACCAATGCCTTTCACGACCACGTCAACTTCCTTAATACCAATTTGTTCTGCTTTCTCGGCCAATAATTCGCCTACTTTTGCAGCTGCAAAAGGAGTACCTTTTTTAGCTCCCTTGAAGCCGAGCGCTCCACTCGATGAAAACATAAGAGCATTTCCGTCCGGATCAGTAACAAGAAGTTTTGTATTGTTAAAAGTTGATTGAACATGTAAAATAGCAGAGTTTACCCTAACGCGGGAACCCTTAGAAGCATTAGAGCTCGCTACTCCACTTACTTCTTGTTCTGATTTGGTTATTATTCTTTTCTTACCCATTGGTATTTCAGTGTCCAGAGCTTAGATTTGAGAACTCCAGATAAATGCTCTGATATTCTGTGTTCCTAAGTCTGTTGTCTTATAATTTTTATTTCTTCTCTAATTTCTTTCGTCCCGAACCCATCGTCCTTCTTACGTTTCCTCTCCGTGTACGTGAATTAGATTTTGTTCTTTGTCCCTTTGATGGAAGCCCTCTCTGGTGCCGATCACCTCTGTAGCTCTTGATATCCTTGAGCCTCTTTATGTTTCCGGCTACCTCTCTTTTCAAATCGCCTTCGATCCTAAGCACCTCCACCTCTCGTCTTATTTTATTTTCCTGATCCGGTGTCAGGCTATTTGATCTTGTACTGAAGTCAATTTTCGCAGCGTCTAGAATATTGTGAGCACGCTTTCGACCAATTCCGTAGATGGCGGTGAGTGCTATGTCTATTCGTTTGTTCTCCGGAAGAGTGATACCAGCTATACGCATATGTTTAATTTTCGAATTTACAATTATCAATTTTCACGAAGTTGTATCTTTTTTGAGCATTGGTAATTGAAAATTGGGTTATTGATCTTACCCTTGCCTCTGTTTATGTTTTGGTGTCGCACATATTACAAACACCTTTCCGTGGCGTCTAACCATTTTACATTTAACACAGAGCCTTTTTATTGATGATCTTACCTTCATTAAAATCTCTTTATAATTCTACCTCTCTCACCGTATTGATCTAACTCAACTGCAACCTTGTCTCCTATGAGAACCTTGATCTTGTGCAGGCGCATTTTGCCAGCAAGATAGGCTAGGGTAATTTTACCTTGAATATCTACCCTAAACATTGTGTTGGGTAGTGACTCAACGACAACACCTACTACCTCCCCTTTATTTTTGGGGTTAATATTTGCAAAAGCCTCCATACGGTGGGTTTGGAAATAATAGCAAATATATGGCAATAAAGTCAAATTCGACCATTGTTTACTGCGGTATCTATAATTTCGACTTGAATTCTGTCTGCGTCTGATGGAAAGTTTAAAGCCCAATTTGGTGTAAATGAAATGTCTGCGGTGTCAATGGCTGGATATTTACTTAGAACCGCAGCGTATTGAGCCTTGGGAAGGGCACTAAGAGCAGAACGGAATGAATCGCTGTCTAAACTGTATACTATGGATGCGTTACCCTTGATTTTCAGTTCCACATCCATTAGCTTCTCAGGCTCGAGCGTCGCCTTGTTGAGAATGTTAATTTTCAGACCGTCGAACCCTATCAGATTTACAGGCTCATCAGCGTACTCAGAAATTTTCTTCTTGGCTATGTATCTTGTCAGTTCTTCTTTATTTAAAAGAATCGCTTCGATCGTACCCTTACGAGTTAATGTTGTCCCGGAATTTGATAGAATTGGATCATCAATTCTGTAAAATATTCCGTCCTCAAATATCATGTATCCTTGAGGTATTTGATTTCCAATGGATTCTCGAAGCATTGGCTTCAACTTCGATTCAATACTAGCACTTGTCTTAGAAAGATCCTCGTCAGAAGGTACTAGAACATTCTCAATTTTACCACCGGCAAGTGGTGTTTTAGACCTCGCGTATATCGTTCCGTATCTTCCTGTACCTTTAAAGGCCGGGAGTGTGAAATCCTTGAGACCTATGTTGTACTCTTTGCCGGGTACGCTTGCCTGAGCTATTGTCACCGTACTTCCAGGTATTTTTTTGCCACCAATAACTTTGTATCCAGGCACTATAACATCCTTAACTAATCTAAATATCTTGCCCTCAGGTGTCTCTAGTCTCGTTCTTGCCACTAGTTCCTGGGGTTTGCTGTCGAAAGCGTTATACATTATCACTTCACCTGTGGCTTTTTCTGAAATCTGTTTTTTTACTGTGGCAGATACTGTACTCGCCTGTTCCGCGGATAGCTTTACGGTCTTCAATGATATTTGAGCAATTTTTAGATTCCTTGAGGCGTTCACGATTAGGTCTAGATTCAGATTTTGACCTCTTGGTACAATTTTAATTTTCGCGTAAGAAAAAAGATACGACTCTTGCCACAGGCCAAATGAAATTAGTAGAACCACTATGACGAGGAGAGATATTTTCCATATAATACCTCTCCCCTTCTTCCCCCTTGCAGGTTCAAATTTGAGAGTATGCTCTTCTACCATTCTCTTCTTGTGAAGTGATTCGAGTAGCTCGGCCTTTCTTTTTGGTATTATGTCTCCGCTTATTTTTCTTGCCATGGATTATCCTTTTATTTTAGCAGAAAAAATGATAGATAGCATTATAAACAAGTCGTCAATGTTACTGCTTGATACGTTGCAATATCGGCTAAGCATATCCTTGTTTAAAACTTTAGCATTTTTGTGTGAGAATCCAAGTCTCTCCAATACATTATGTATAAAGTTATTAAAGCTATTGTCTCCAATTAATACAATTATTGGATGGTTTTCTCCGCTATTCTTGTGTGATTTGTCTGCATTTTTCCACAAAGAAGCCTGTTCTAATTCAAGTTTCGAAAAATCTTTAGCCTCTGCATGCGTTTTAAGTTTCAAGGTATAGTGCATTCTAAGTTCTGACTCTGCTATAACGTATGGTTTCCGAGTCAGTTTGGCATATTCACGAATAAGTATCTGTCTTCCTGCTGGAAGTGAGGTCTGGGTGCTTATTACTCCTCGATGTATATCCATTAAATCTGTAGTTTCGTCACCAAATTCGACATAAGTATAGTTCTTTTGATCAAATATGCTCTGAATTACGTTCCATGCCGCGTATTCAAATGAGTGGAGTGATATATTGTCGCGATGAAGGTGTGTACAATCTTTTATTGATTCAATGATTATATCTGCAATGTCACTATTAACAATGCTTAAGAAAAGTTTAATAATAACTGAATTGGCGTTATTTTCTAAAAAATTTGAAGTCTCATAGCCATTCAGAGAAACAGACATTATCTCCTTGTCCATGATAACCACAGGGTTTGTACGATTGCCTGTTATTGACCCTATGTTATTTTCAATCAGTCTACTAATATAGGACTCAGTGATCTTCTTTTTGTCGAGACCGGAGACGCTAATCGTTCTTAAATTAATTTTATGAATTAATGGCGAAATTGTGACAATCACCCTCGAGTAACTCTTCGTTCTATGGTCGTGTCTTAAACTGTTTACCGATTCCTTTATGCTTTTCTGTATTACTTTTTTGTATCTTTCAATATCAAAATAATCGCCAGTTTGTATAGCATGTTTGCTCATGCTGAATATAATCGGCTTTCGACCAGAGGCTAGAAGTACAATTGCTGAAGCGATTCTAGAGCTTCCGACATCAATAACCAGAACTTTTTCTTCTGTTTCAGGGTTGCCTTTTTGTTGAATACTAAAGGGCCACATGTGAGTATATTGTAACACGTGCACTAAAATGCGAGAGTGGAAAGGCTATTCAATCACTGCCTTGATTCTGCGTATGCCTGCTGCAACCGCTTCTTCCTTTATAATTTTGAAAGTTCCATTAAGTTCTTTAGTATTTTTCACATGAGGTCCACCGCAAAATTCTACTGAAAAAGCGTCTTTGATTTTAGGATTCTCTGGCGTTGCGTCCTTGGGGCCGACCGAGTAGACCGAAACCATTTCAGGATAATCAGCATTAAATTCATGCTCCGCGCCGTAAGTTTCAGCTTCTTCCTTCTTCATGACAGTACTGGATACTGGAAGACATTCCTTAATTTTGTTATTAACTATTTCCTCTATTTGTCGTTTCTCGTCGTCTGTCATTTTGTGTGGACTCACGAAATCTATACGTAGACGTTCTGCAGTGATGTTTGATCCGCGTTGGTGTACGTTTGGACCCAGTACGATTTGAAGTGCTTTGAGCAGAAGATGATGGGCCGTGTGATATCGCACAGTAGCCTCTGAGTTATCAGCTAGTCCCCCTTTGAATTTCTGTTCCGCGCCTGCTCGCGAAAGGGCTTGATGATTTTTCATTGCGGTTTCGTACGCCAGTAAATCTACTGTCATTCTTTTTTCTTTTGCGAGTTCTTGGGTAACCTCAATGGGAAAGCCGTATGTAGTGAATAGTACAAAGGCGTCCTGGCCAGAAATGGTATCACCTGTTAGCTCCTCAAAATGCTTCATTCCACGAGCAAGTGTCGTTCTAAACTTAGCTTCTTCTTCCTGTATAAGGTGTTGGATTGCTCCGTGTTTTTCGCTAAGCTCATTGTATACATTTTCAAATGGTCTGATTGAAGTTGTAACAAGTAGATGTAGCGCCCCATTCGGAAGTGAGAGTGTGTCAGCGTAACGAACTGCTCTGCGTAGTAGTCTGCGGAGAATGTAGCCTTGATCAGTATTTGATGCCTGTATGCCGGCTGATGCCATGAATATGACTCCGCGCAGATGATCAGCGATTACACGCATAGCATAGGCATTCTCCTCGTATTTTTTGCCGCTGACTCGCTCAATCTCATGAATAGTGGGTAGAAAAAGGTCAGTCTGAAATACATCAGCCCTATTTTCTGACGCTGCTGTTATTCGTTCGAGTCCACCACCAAAGTCCACGTTTCTCTGTGGCAATTCATCAAATCCGTTTACTGTTTTTTTATATTGAATAAAAACAGAATTGCCGATCTCTATAAAACGGCCGCAGTCGCAGTTCGGATGGCAATGTTTCCCGAATTTTGCGTTGTGCTCAATGTGAGTGAATTCGTAAAAGAGCTCAGAGTCTGGTCCGCCGATCTCCCCCACCGGCATTTTGTCCGGGGTTCCAGAACGACTCCACCAGTTCTTATTTGCGTTGTATGTAAATATGCGTCCACCCTGCATTCCGTTATCACCACCATTTTCTTCTGTGATAATCTCCACTACTTTGGCATCCATGTTTTCCCTCCCGAAAATTTCCTGCCATATTTTAATCGATTCATCGTCGCGTCCTATTCCGAGTTCGTGATCTCCAGAAAAGGCACTCACGTATATGCGGTTCGGATTGAGGCCAACTACTTTTGTAAGATAGTCAAAAAACCAAGGAAGCTGCTCCTGCTTGAAATAATCACCGAGCGACCAGTTACCAAGCATTTCAAAAAACGTTGTGTGTCTGTTGTCGCCCACTTCTTCAATGTCTTCAGCTCGAAAACTCTTCTGTGAGTTTACGAGTCTCTTGCCTAGGGGATGAGGTTGTCCTAAAAGATATGGTACAAGAGGTTGCATTCCAGATGAGGTGAAGAGTGTTGTCGGATCATTCTCCGGAATAATAGGAGCACTATGAATAACGGCGTGACCACGCTTGCGAAAAAAGTCTAAATATTTCTGGCGAATCTCCCTTGAGTTCATTTTGTAATTCTAGCAAGCGGTAGTAAAAGATACAAAGATGGTCCGGGAGCTTCCGCTCCCGGACCCAATTAAGCTTCTGCTGTTGGCTAATCATTCACAATCAAAGACACTTCTAAGCGCCCGGTCTGCTCGTTCTTGCTGTTTGGACGATAGCGGGGATCAACTCTTGGAAGTTTATCTCCTTCTTCACCCATGCGGCTACCATCATGCGTAGTAGTTCCTGGGTTATGTCATCATGGAATGTGTCTAGCCACTTGCCAATTTCCACCGAGGTCCAGACTGGCGCATCCAGTCTCCTTCTGAACAGGTCCTTTATTCCTCGAGTCCAAACCTCTCGGGCCCCTGAGTTATCCGGAGGACACGGGAAGATGTTCAGATGCTCTATGAACAAAGTTTCATTCCTGAACTTATCGTATGGGAGTGAGGCGTAGTGCCCGTAAGAACCCACAAGGAGTCCAAGAGCGTGAATCGAAAGGGCTGACTGCTCAGGGATCCAATGCTCGGCGATCTGGCCCAGGAGCCACAACCTTGACTTTATGAATGTCCTGTTCGTGCTTACTCCGCTAGTGTCCTTGTACCTGGCAGTCCCATAGACCGGTAGTCCTGTTTCCGAGTCAGTGCCTGCGAGGTAGTGCTCGAAGGTGCTTATCAATAGTCGCTTGTCATGACAGAAGAGTAGATTGAATAGATCAAGTAGTTTGATCACTCTATCCTCGTCTTCGGCGTTGACAGCCTGTTTGATGGCTCCTCGCACAATGACATCCAATTCTGAGAGTGCCGACTCAATTACGAATCTCCATGAGATTAGGCCAGACAGTAGATTTGCTGTTAGTGCGGCCTCAATTTCCAGCATCTTTCCATCCGATTCAGTCATACCTCCGATAGCAAACAAACGCTTGATTACACTCGCCAGCGCCATCGGTGTGGTGACTGAACTCGAGTAGCAAACCCTTGGTGTTTGCATAACCACCTCACTTTCGGGCCGTAGCCCACATGACACTCTCTCCTCGTAAGGGAGATGTGTTTTAATAGCTCGTAAGCTCTTCAAACACATGCGTCAATCCGTATTATGTATAAAACAATGAAATGCACATGTCAAATGCTGCGTCGGTGTCAAAATACAGTAGAGTTTCACTCTACTGTATTATTCCGCCACCGAGACATTCGTTTCCGTTATAGAGTACCAATGATTGTCCTGAGGTTATCGCTGTTTGTGCCTCTCTAAAAATTATTTTAGCGGCAATTTTGTCTATTATTTCCAGCTTGCATTCCTGCAGTGGTTGACGATAGCGAGTTCTTGCCCGGTATGTTCTAAAAAAAACAGGTGTCTCACCAAGAATCCAATTTACGTCCCGTAAATTAATTGCCTTTTGTTCAACATCCGATGTTGAACATTCCTTATGAGATACTGTTATTTGATTCGAGGTTAAATTTTTGGAAACTATGTAGTACGGCTCATCATCAGAAGTTTTTTCATTTATTCTAAATCCCTTCCTCTCGCCTATCGTGTACAGTAGTGCTCCATCGTGTGTTCCTATGACTTTTCCCGATTCATCCAGCACCTTGCCTTGTTTAAGTTCAATATAGTGGCTTAAAAATTCCTTCATATCTACCATGCCGAGAAAGCAGACTCCCTGGCTATCTTTTTTATCTGCAACTGGAAGTCTGAATTTATGCGCAAGTTCTCTGACTTCGGGTTTAGTAAGGTGGCCTATTGGAAATAATGTTTTGCTCAACTGTTCTTGTGTGAGAGTCCAGAGGAAGTAGGTCTGGTCCTTGTTTTTGTCTATTCCTGCCAAAAGTTTACCGTTTATGTTTTGCGCATAATGACCCGTTGCAATGTAGTCTGCCCCCATCTCAATCGCCTTGTGTAAAAATGCGTCAAACTTTACGTGCTTGTTGCACATTACGTCGGGGTTCGGAACTTTTCCTGCGCTGTATTCACTAATCATATAATCTACAACACTCTTCTTGTATTCATCTGTGCAATCTAGAGTAATGAAAGGAATCTGGAGATGCGCCGCGACGCGCATGGCGTCGCGGCGCTCATCCGGCCATGGACACGACAGCCACTCCGGCGACCACACTTTTATAAAAACGCCCGTGACATCGTAGCCATGTCCTTTAAGTAGCGCCGCAGATACAGCAGAATCAACACCGCCTGAGAGGCCGACGAATATCTTTGAACGAGGTTGTAGGGGGTAGGTTGTAGGGGGTAGGCCTTTATACATAAAATTTAATCCCAATCAACCTAACATTTATGGTGTATTTTCTACAACCTACTTACTACTGCCTACACTCTAATCCAGATACTTTGCTCTGTTTTTCTTGTGCTCCTCTAGAGTTTCCGCGTATCTTGTTTTGCCATCTCTACCGTTTAAATAATATAGATAGTTTGACTTCGTTGGGAATAATGTTGCCTTGATTGACGCGAGTCCTGGATTTGATATCGGACCCTTGGGCAGTCCTCGGTGGATATAGGTGTTGTAGGGTGAATCGGTTTTCAAATCATTCTGGGTGAGTTCTCTAGAAGTTTTGTGAAGGTAGTAAGCGAATGACGCGTCTACTTGGAGAGGCATATCTATGTAAATTCTTTTCCACAAAATGCCGGATACGATTCTTCTGTCTGTTTCATTGTCCGTCTCTTTTTCAATGATTGAGGCCATGGTTATAATGTCATCAATTTTTTTCTTAGATGATGCGAAGGCCGGCTTCATTGTCTCAGTTCTAGCGTCAAAATTACTCCTCATTTTTTGTATTATGTCTGTCGTGCGCTCCACGGGTGAAAAAAAATAAGTGTCCGGGAACAGATAGCCCTCATAAGACTGTGCTTCGGCTATAAAGCTTTCACGGTCTACAGCTTCAATGTTCTTCGATATTATGCCGGCTATATCTTCCACGGTACTCCCTTCAGGTATTGTAATTTTTATTAGTGATAGATTGTAGTCCCCCTTCGCAAACCTATGGGCTATTGTCCACGAGGAGATACCACCCTCGAATAGATAATCTCCTGATTGAATATTTTTATCCGCTCCAAGTAATCTCAGATATAAGTTGAATATAAATGTGGAGGATATAAAGCCATCTCTTTCGAGGCGCGTTGTAATGTCTTGCGCAGACTCTCCTTTCTCAACTCTAAATATTACATTTTTATTTATGTTCGTTTCAGCGCCCATGCTCCGTGATGTGAGAAAGATTCCCGACATAACAAAAAACACTATAAGCAGACTTATTAATTTTACTTTTTTTATTCCCATATAATATAGAACACTCTCATATTCGTGAGACCAATTTTAACCACCGTGCCACTAAATTGGAATATTCACCGGAGCCTCTGACGATTTGGATTCAATTCTGTCTAGAGCAGGCGATCCGACAACTGCTCCGGGCAGGTGCCAAATAGTTGCAAGCTCCTCCGCACTCATTGTGCATGGAGCTTGCACTCTGTCATCATAGAAAAAGGATCTTTTCCTATACCTATCATACATTCTTCTCTTCATAGCTGAAACCCTAATTCCACTCCAATCCTTCCATGGGTAGTTTACACTCGTTGATTTGCCCTTGAGAGCATTGTAGTTGGGTGCGTTAAAAGGTGAAAATAGCGCTCCAACCAGTCCCGCAAGCGCCTTGTCGAACCTATCGTTTTTGGCGGCGTAAATTGCTCGTATTCCTACATCAAAGGCGGGCTTGCTTATAAGCCTGTTCAATACTTCAGCCTTCTCGCGATCTTGTGGCGACACAGTTTTAAATTTCTCCTTGTCCGGCTCATACAATTTTTTTATCGCCTCCTCTGCCTCGTCCTTCCATTTGGATTTCGATGCCATAATTAAAATTTGCAGCCACATCTGATGATCCGCCGGAATTGAACCCATGATCTCGATTAAACTCGCTATCGGATCCGTTTTAAACTCTTCCTTTGGATTTTTATCAAGGCTCAAATAGTAGTCATAGTAAGTCTTGAGCGGGAGAATGCTTGGTTTTTTCGGATCCTTTACAAGATCGGCGCCTTGTATTTGCCAGTCATTATCCGTGTCAAGATAGTTTACGTTTTGAACATAATCTTCAACCTCGCGGATTTCTATTCCGGGATACTGGGCATAAAATTGAGCCTCAACTCCGTTTCTGAATTTGGCCGGAATATGAACCATGAATTTCACCTTGCCATTTATTGAAACTATTTCGAGGGATGACCACAATCGTACTTGTCCTTTGAAAATTTGCTCGTAGTACTTCTCGCCTTCGCCCGGCTGATTGAATGCGTTAAGCACGAGCTCCATCGCAATTGGCGTCTTTACTATTTCCTTTGGCAGCCTGATCTCAAGGGTGACCCATTTCGTCGATGCTATGAATTGGGCTCTCAAATAACTCTGCCAAGTTTTATATGCAAAAAAAATCACAATCAAGGGTACGGAAATCGGCGCCATCTGAAAGGCATAGATTATAGAATACAATAGACCTTGTCCCAATATATCTGACACTAACATATCTCTATTCTGCAAGAATGTAGCGCTATCCACAAGTTGAAAACAAAAAAACAGTTCCTATGAACTGTTTTTTTGTTTTCAACTTCTCTAATTTATGTAATTTTAATTTTATACAATCGCGTATTTCTGATCAGGACTCTTTTTAAACAGTTTGGAGTTCTGCAGATTTACCAAGATAGTGTTCTCCTTGACGTACCTTTCTTTCAGGACCTTACTGATTATCTCCTGTCTCGTCATGGGACCGTACTTTTGCAGAACGGACTTTACGATGTCCTTCACGGTGCCCCTGTTGTATCCCCACTCCTTCAGGGCATATAGTCCCCTTCCCACTAGTACGAATCTTTGATCCTTTATAAGTTCGTTGTGACAGGTGGCAACGTGTGCGCTTCTGCCAAATGTTTTTGCAATCTCTTTTGCAACTTCCCTGAAGTGCATTGGAGAACCGTGTTTGCGCAGTATGAGATAAGCATAATCCCTGATTCCCCTTGCCTTGATATTCGGCGACTGGCTTACGCCCCACTCCCCAAGCTTATTTGGTGCCATTCGCTTAGAGATCTTGAGCCATTTTTTCGCCAGCTCTTCCGTGTGTTCAAAACTTGGACTGGCCTCCTTCAGTTTACCTATGAATTTAAGTATCATGTCGGCCTCCGTAACCAAATCGTCTTCTCTCAACTCTTTGTGCACTGACTTGAGGGCGTTTCTTACGGCTTCGGCCATTGCTCCGTCCGTTACCCAAGTATGATGGAAATCATCGTCTTCCTTTATTTTTGTAAATTCATCGCCGAGCACCAGGTAAAAGTGCATATGATTTTGAGTACCCTTATCGCTTGTCAAACTCTGAAAAAATTCCTTCTCATGTACTACGCCTCCGTAGCGATGTATTAACTCCTTGAGTTCAGAAAAAACCTCACTTATTTCTTTAAACGCTTTCGATTTTCTGATTTGGGCTATGGAAAAATTTTCTATTTGGCGTACTCGTTCTCGAGTGATTTTGTATTCCTGGCCGATTGCTTCGAGCGTCATTCGATTAGGATTCTCACCGAGGCCGTATCTTTTTTTAATTATATCTCTGCCTCTGTCGTTTAAAACCGCCAAAAGGGCTTTTGAAATTCTCTTTGGCGAGAAGCTGATTTTGGCTGTGATTTTATCCGTTTTCATTGCATTAGGTTTATCACTATTAGATATTATTGTCAAGTAATTTTATTGTGTCAATATGTTAATAAGCTTATCTTTGACATAAATAACTTTCATTATCTCCTTGCCTGAAATCCATTTGTAGACGTTTTCTGACATGCATGCTTTGTCCCTCACAATTTGTTCGCTATCTCCTCTTTTGGCGCTTAATGTAGCCCTAAATTTACCATTGACTTGTACAGAAATAATTATATTATTAGTCTCAAGCTTGGATGTGTCGAACACCGGCCACAGTTCTTTGTGGGTGTAATCCTTGTTGCCAAGCCGGCTCCATAGCTCCTCACCCACATGTGGTATAAATGGAGAAACTATAAGAACTAGTTTTTCAAATTCATGTTTCGGCATCGTCTGCAGCTTCTCTAGTTTGTTCACTAAAATCATAAGCGTACTGATCGCTGTGTTGAACTTCATCTCTTCGATATCCTCCCCAACCTTCTTAATTGTTTGTTCTATGAGCACGCGTGTATCGTCTGGCATTTCCACTTCAGATTTCAGATCGATCTTCTCTTGCAATTTCCAAAGCCGTTCGATAAACCTTCTCACTCCGGCGATGCTTGAAGTGTTCCATGCAATCTCCTGATCGAATGGTCCCATAAACATTTCGTATAGTCTGACAGAGTCCGCGCCAAAGGCTTCAACGAGTGAATCAGGGTTCACAACATTACCCTTGGACTTCGACATCTTCACGCCGTTCTCCGCAAGTACCATGCCGTGAGTAGTGCGTTTAATGAATGGCTCAACTGTTGGCACTAAACCTTCATCGTATAAAAATTTATTCCAAAATCTGGCGTAGAGGAGGTGTAAGGTTACATGTTCCATTCCTCCGTTGTACCAATCGACTGGCGTCCATGCCTGTAGTTTGTTAGTGTCAGCAAATTTCTCTTCATTGTGTGCATCAGTGTAGCGAAGCCAATACCAAGAAGAACCTGCCCAGTTCGGCATGGTATCAGTCTCCCTTTTTGCAGGCCCTCCGCAACTAGGACATATTGTATTGACCCATTCCTCGATGTTTGCAAGCGGTGATTCGCCTGAATCGGTAGGCATATAGTTATCGACTGGTGGCAAGGTTACCGGAAGTTCATCTTCGCCGACTGGCATCTCACCGCAAAGCAAACACTGAATGACTGGAATCGGTTCGCCCCAATATCTTTGACGCGAGAATACCCAGTCCCTCAACTTGAATGTGGTCTTAGGTTTAATCTCTGGAAGCTCCTCAAGCTTACCTGTTGCTTCTCTGGTCGTTAAACCATTACATGCTTCCGAATTTATGAGTATGCCAGATCGTTCACATTCCGGATTTGGTTTACACTGCCCTTCATAAACTCTATTCCATGCAATAGCCATATCGTCATGGGTTATAAACGCGCACATCTCTTCCTTGGTAAGCCATGAGAATTGGTGCAACTTCTTCTCTTCTTCTGTGGGTTCTTTTATTGCTCCGTCTATGAGTTCAAAAAGTGCCGGTTCAAAGTGTGCGACCCTGTTCTCATTTTTGACGCTTTGCCAAAATCTAGCATGTATTGTTCCGCCTAATTTTTTAACAAATTTAGGATTCATGTACCCTGTCTCCTCGACTATTTCTCGAATACCTGCTTCGCCTATCTCTTCGCCCGACTCTATTCCGCCTATTACAAATCCCTGCCATCCAGTCTTCAGCCATTTTGCAGCAAGGTACTTGTCTTCTGACCAGTGCTTAATAATAGCAACCACTGCACGTCTCTCACTCGTCTTTTCCTCGTTCCTAAATTTGTCGTCCCCACCTATTTTTGTGACCATTGGCTCAATTACGTCAATAATCGGCAGGCCAAATTTTTCGGCAAATTCACGGTCCCTATCGTCATGTGCCGGGACTGCCATAATGGCCCCAGTGCCATAAGTTGCGATGACGTAATCTGAAATCCAAACAGGTATTTTTTTGCCATTCGCGGGGTTAATCGCTTTAATACCTTTCAGTTCTACTCCAGTCTTTTCTCTGTCAGCTTCTGTGCGCTCGATTTCTGTTTTACATCTTGCATTTTGCTGATACTCTCGGACCGCTTCCAAATTTTCTATTTCAGATTCTATATTCTTAATTAGCGTATGTTCAGGTGATAAAACCAAATATGTCGCCCCATAAATTGTATCCAATCTTGTGGTAAAAACGTCTATTGAAAATTGAGAATTGCAAATTGAAAATTTAACTTCATGCCCTTCGCTTCTTCCGATCCAATTTTTCTCGAGGGTCTTTATCTTTTCTAGGAAATCCACATCCTTTAGATCATCAATAAGCCGGTCTGCATATTTAGTAATTGCTAACATCCATTGCGACTTTTCTCGTCTGTCTGTTGGGCCACCACAACGTTCGCATCTGCCGTTCACAACCTCCTCGTTTGCGAGACCGATTTTACATGATAAACACCAGTTAATGGGCATCTTCGCTTTGTAGGCCAAGCCTTTTTTATACATTTGAAGAAATATCCACTGGGTCCATTTGTAATACGTAGGATCCGTGGTATTCACCTCGCGACTCCAGTCAAAGGAAAAGCCGAGCGATTTAAGCTGCTTTCTGAAATTGTCAGTATTTTTTTTGGTAACTATGGCGGGCTGAGTCTTCGTCTTGATAGCATAATTTTCTGTAGGAAGACCGAACGCATCCCATCCGATTGGATACAAGACCTCATAGCCTTCCATTCTCCTCTTACGGGCTATAATGTCCATCGCAGTATTGCTGCGTATGTGACCCACATGCATGCCGTCACCTGACGGATATGGGAATTCTATTAAGCAGTAGTATTTCTTTTTTGTTGAATTGTCGTCAGCACAAAATGATTTGTCCTCCTCCCAGCGTTTCTGCCATTTGGGTTCTATTTTTTTCGGATCATACTTCTCCATTTGTCTACAATACAATTTTATTCCAGGATAGGCAAACCCCGCGCGCACCTCCGGTGCGCGCGGGGTTTTGTTACGACCGAATTCAATTAAACAAGTAGAATCGCAACCATGAGGAGTGCAACAATGTTTGCAATCTTGATCATTGGATTTATTGCTGGGCCCGCTGTGTCCTTGTATGGATCGCCAACCGTGTCGCCGGTAACTGCTGCCTGATGCGCAAAACTGTGCTTACCGCCAAAGTTACCCTGCTCGATATATTTCTTTGCGTTGTCCCATGCGGCACCGCCTGTAGTCATTGAGAGTCCCATGAATAGACCGGTGACGATAACTCCGATTAAGAGTCCTCCGAGCGCCTGAAGGCCAAGGAGTACGCCTACAAGTATCGGAATTACAACTGGAAGTAATGCGGGGATAATCATTTTCTTTAGTGCAGCTTTAGTAACAATATCAACGCATGTCGCATAATCCGGCTTGCCTGTACCTTCCATAATGCCTGGAATTTCTCTGAATTGTCGGCGCACCTCTTCTACGACAGATCCTGCCGTTTTGCCAACTGCCTCCATGGCCATTGCGCCAAAGAGATATGGAATCATGCCGCCGAGAAATAGGCCAATGATTACAGCCGGCGAGGAGAGGTCAAAACTTACCGCACCTACTTTCGCTGTTATCTCTTGGGTATATGCGGAAAAAAGTACAAGAGCAGCAAGGCCGGCTGAGGCTATCGCGTATCCTTTTGTTACTGCTTTTGTGGTGTTGCCTACTGCATCGAGTGGATCTGTGATCTCGCGCACACTCTCCGGCATCCCAGACATTTCTGCTATACCTCCAGCGTTGTCTGTAATAGGTCCGTATGCGTCAATAGTCACTACCATTCCGGCAAGTGATAACATTGCTACTGACGCAAGAGCTACTCCAAAAAGTCCTGCCAGCATGTAGCTAAGGAGAATCGCCGCCGCAATGACAAGTACCGGAAGTGCGGTAGATCGCATGGAAAGCGCGAGACCAGAAATTACATTTGTCCCGTGTCCGGTCTCAGATGCCTTTGCCACATTCTGAACTGGCTTAGATGTTGTAGATGTGTAGTACTCTGTAATTTTTATAATACAGAAGGTAACTGCAAACCCGAGCAGTATTGCACCCATTACAATGTTAGAATCCAGAATTACTCTGCCGTTACCGGCTGTTATGGTTGGAATTAAATTTGCAATCTGCTTAGACATTATGTAGAACGCAACAAGAGCAATAACTCCGGTAGCTATTGCACCTTTGTATAGCGCACCCATGATTTGCTTCGGATCTGTAAGCCTTATAAACCAGCTTCCGATGATTGTTGCTATTAGAGAAATACCACCGATTAGAAGTGGAAGCATAATTACCGCATCCACGTCTGGAGAACCAGCAAAAAGAAGTTTGCCGAGTACCATGGCAGAAATTGCCGTAACCACATAGGTCTCAAAGAGGTCAGCTGCCATTCCTGCACAATCTCCCACGTTATCTCCCACATTATCTGCGATTACTGCAGGATTTCTTGGATCGTCCTCTGGAATCCCCTTTTCTACCTTGCCTACAAGATCCGCTCCAACATCAGCTGCCTTTGTAAAAATTCCTCCGCCGAGTCTGGCAAAAACCGAAAGCAAGCTGCCTCCAAATCCAAGACCAACAAGAGCGTTTACGTCTTTTGTAATTCCGTAATAGCCGGCGACTGCTAGAAGTGAAAGTGATGCAACGAAAATTCCGGTAACACCGCCACCGCGCGTTGCAACATTGAATGCCTCCTTCATTCCTACTGTTGCAGCCTGTGCTGTCCTAACATTGGCTCGAACGCTCACCATCATGCCTATGTATCCTGCAAGTGCCGAAAGAACTGCTCCCACAATGAATGCGATTGCTGTGGCTGGGTTGATTAGCCAGTAGAGCAAAATCGCAACCACAACACCAACTGGCAAAATCACCATGTACTGTCGCTTTAGAAATGCTTCCGCGCCCTCCTGAATAGCCTTAGATATGCTATTCATCTTTTCGTTACCCGTTGGCTGCTTCATGACCCAATAGATCATATAGATGCCGTAGAGGATTCCGAGTCCCGAAGCAACGAGTGAAAACGTAAGTAAATCCATGTTGTTATTTAAGCTTATAATTAGCTGTTAAATCAAAAATAACGATAGCACATCAGTCTAAAGTACGCCACTGGCCTTAAACCTAGTGCCTGGTTTCAAATGGTGGGGTAAAGTCTTTTTCTGCATCTACTGTTGCACGAAAAGCGAGTTGGATTTGTCTCGGTAACAACTCGAAAGCCGCTATGCAATATTTCTGCAACTCAGAATTTGTTAAAAGGAAATCGATTCGCGTGATAGATTCCTTTTTGAGCTCCTTCTCTCTCCATTCAGTCAGAAGCTTAATTCTGTCTTCGATGCTTCTAGATTCCCATGCCTCTATTATATAGATCGGCGTATCCAAAGGTTTTTCGTTTTGGTCCATGTTTTATATTTTAAACTCAATCACGTCACCGTCCTTTACTATGTACTCTTTACCTTCTGTTCTGACGAGGCCTTGTTCGCGGGCCTTTGTGTAGGAGCCGGATTTTAGGAGGTCGTCGCAGTGCACTACTTCGGCACGAATAAACTTTTCTTTGAAATCTGTGTGTATCGCCATTCCTGCTTCTGGCGCTGTTGAGCCGACTTTCACTGTCCACGCTCTTGTCTCGTCTTCTCCTGTAGTGAAGTAGGTCATTAGGCCGAGCAGTTTGTAGGACTCTTTGATTAAACTGTTGATCCCATCGTCTTTGGCTCCGAGCTCTTTTCTGAATGTCTCTTTATCAGCTTCATCAATTTCAGAAAGTTCCTGCTCAATGCCAGCATCTACTTCGACGTATCCAGCTTTTTGTTCTTGTACGAATTTTTCAAGTTCCAATGTTTCTGCTTTAGCTTTTCCGCTTTTGTGATTTAGGACATAGAGAATTGGCTTAGCGCTAAGTAAGTGCAAATTTTTATATGCTGTTCGTTCAGCTTCTGTAACTTCAGTGCTTTGTGCAAGCTTACCCGCTTCAAGAGTTGCTTTCAGTTTGTTTAATAATCCTTCCTCGATCACAGCCTCTTTGTCTCCTCTTTTTGCTTCTTTGCTCGTGTTTACAAGTTTCTTCGTGACCATTTCAAGATCAGAGAGAATAAGCTCGAGATTAATAACTTCAACATCGTGAAGTGGCTTTGGTGCACCGTGCACATGAATAATATTTGAATCCTCGAAAATGCGTACTACTTCTGCGATAGCATCCACTTCACGAATATTTGAAAGAAATTTATTGCCGAGCCCTTCACCCTGTGAGGCGCCTTTTACAAGTCCAGCGATGTCGACAAATTCAATGACTGCAGGAATTGATTTAGCAGACTTTGAAAATTCTGTAAGCCTTTGCACTCGATCGTCAGGTACCGCGACGATACCCACCGATGGATCGATCGTGCAAAAGGGATAATTTTCTGCAGGAACGCTTTTCCTTGTGAGCGCGTTAAATAGCGTCGATTTGCCGACGTTAGGCAGTCCTACAATTCCGATACTTAATGACATCTGACTACTATCGCCTTTTTAGACAATAAATTCAAGAAACAAAAACAACCCTATCGGGTTGCGTCTGCTACTCAGTGATCCACTGGGTGAATCGTTGAGTGAGTAGAGGAAAGATGGATGGAGATCTTCCCTCTGTGGTTGTTGGTGTGAGCGTAAAGTACCTTGGTACCTCCATCGAACGCTATTGCTGTACTACGTTCTCTGCTATCTGCCGAACTTTGATCATCCCTTGGCGCCGGCGACCTTGATGAACTCGACCTGATCGCCTTCCTGGAGGACGTAGTCGGGTCCGACCGGTTTGCCGCCCAGGCGTACCTCGGCCCTCGGATCGATGTTGAGGACATCCTGATAGGCCTGTCGCACCTCGGCGAGGGTCTTACCGGCGACATCGGCCGATTCGGCATTAGCTCCGCTAATCAGTTGAACTGATGACATGTTGTGGTTCACCTCCTTTGCGAACCTTGTCTATCTGCGTCTTCGTATTGATCGACAGTTTCCCGTGATCAAATCACAATACAAATCCTCGTCTTGATCATTGCCTCTTGTGAGGATAGCATAGAACCTTGAGAGCATCTGTGCGGCGATCTGGAAATTGGTGAAAAGAAGTTGAGGTTCGTGAGTGACTAGTTCGTCGCATCCGACCTCTCCTGGGTTTCTGTCTTCTGGAAAAGCTACTTCAGTATGGTATTCGTTTCCAAGTGGAAGTGTCAGGTTTTGACCATTCTCCCTTATGAACACGTGTACTGATCCATCGGTTAGTTCATTTCCGCCTGAAATAAGTCTAACATTTTCAAGTTCCTCTGAGCGATCCGAGATTAGTTTCCTCGTTGCGTGGTTGTCCACACACAGGAGAATCCAGGACTGATCGCTCACATGGAGTGCTATGTTCTCTGAAGTAAGATACTCCGGAACAGCCTGAACGTCCAGCTCTGGGAATGAATCACGAAGCATCTCGGTGTGAACCTGTGCTTTATTGCCGATGGTGTTGAAGACCTGTCGCTCACGATTCTTCAACTCAAAGGCGTCTCCATCAATGAGGGTCAACTGCGTATCTGGGTGGCTAAATGTGAGGAATCTAGCAAGCGGCGGTAGAAGCCATGTGCCTATTCCGCCAATACCGACTACCTTGATATCCATGCCCATGACCTCCTTGGTTTATCAGGCAGACGTACCTGCTTGAACCACTCATCCTGTAGCTCCTGCTCTTTCTCGGTATCGAGATCAAGCAGAAGCCTGTAACGAGGCTCAGACTTTCTGAAGAAGTTTCTGAGTGACCAAAGCGAGTGCTTTCGACTGCCATGACTAGATCGTCCAAGAAAGATGTCTTTCAAGCCGAAGAATTCGCCGTCGCCAAAGTCTAAAGTCTGCGCTTCCTGGAACTCTGACATCTGAGATCGCAGCTTAATCACTTCATCCTCCTCGTTCCTACCTACCTTGGTTATTCCTTCAAGCACCTCTTCTGGCACCACTTGAGTTCGCCTTCCGTTGACGACGATTGAACTGCTTACACTGAAGTCCTCGCTACCCATGTTTCCGAAGGTGATGTGCAGGCCGTCGAAGTGTTTTTCGTCCATGTCATCTGCTCCGGAATGAAAAGCGCTCATCGAGCCATGCGAGTGTGCTGTCCCTATCAGCCTGAATCCTTGATACTGCTCTTGCGAATCGTAGCCGAGAGACGCTGGAGTGACTGTTTGCGGTGGGCACTGCACCAGAAATGATTGTTCCTGTGGGTTGAAGTGAATTAAGACTACTGATTCAGTGTGGTAGGCTCGGTAGACTCTCTGCATTAGGCCGACTATCCTTGCAGTTTCTAGAGCAGGGATTTTCGGGATATGTAGCCTTGCAGATGCCTGCACAGTCTCTAGAAATGGAATTCCGTGAATTGGAATGATCGCCTCAATGAGACCGTTCTTCTTTCTGAGGAATACCCCGTGCCGTGTTATTAGGTAGCAGGTCCCCTCTTTAGGGATCTCTACTCCTTTGCTAAGGACAATGATTGGAATCATGTTACTCTCCTTGCGTCTTGGAGCACTCGGTGAAGCTGGCCGGGGAAACCATTTGCTCCCACCAGTGCCTGTCCGAGTGCTAGAATAAGTTCACTTACTAGTATAGTGCGTACCTCTCGTTCCAGATGCTTTTCCAGTTCACGTTTTGTCATATCCTGGATTTGATCCACCTGCGTCAATATATTGGAGACGACCATACTCGGGAGTTCGTTCGCGAGTGTCACCAAATGGTTCTGAAGAACTTTCTCTAGCGCCTTGTCGTATGCTGTGACAGATGGAACCGTTTGGCAGATTTCAATGAAGACTTTGGTAAAGTTCTTCGCCATGTCTTCAATTTCTCGTCCTAGTTGCTTCCTGACCTCACTCAAAGCTGGCTTCGGAAAGGCGCTCAGGATACTATCGGTTTTTTGAAGCACGCTCTGGTCTAACGTTTGCCAGTTGATTCCAAGCGTGAATTCTGGTTCCACAATCGAGCGCTTTTCCCATTCCCTAATATCACCGATGGGGTTCACTGATCGATCGCTATAGCGACCACGCAGATCATTGTTGAACTGCGATTGCCAAAAAACTCCGATTGCGTCTAGGATGCGCTGACTCATGGTGCTGTCCGGTATTGGTGTAAGAGTCATGCATACATCACCCCCGTCTCTAATATTCGGTAGGTTGGGCTTCAGTAGTGCGTCAGTAACCCTACCGAGCGGCTGTGTCCTGTAGTAGACGTGGAGACTTTGCACGCCCGAATCGGTACAACACACAAAGAAGATTGTGTATGGGAATGCTAGCCTAAGAGTTGTATCTTCGGTGAGTATTGGTCCTCGGTCATCCCATGGACGAAGCATGAAGCCCTTGCGGAACATCACAGACCGAATCTGTGGCTTGTGTTCAATCACAAGGACGGACCCCTGTCCCCGACGCCTGCAGAAACGTGTTCCTTCTGGAAGGGGACTTCCGTCTGGTAATCCTGTTCCATCTTGTGATTCAAGCTTTTCTAGCCTCTCTAGCTTCTGATCTAGAGACATCACTAAGCCGTGAAGTCTGGTCCGTGCATCTGTCTGGATCTTCGAGTTCAAGTCAGCCTGAAAGCGGTTGATGACAGTATTGCTTGCTTCTCGTAGCACCAGAAGAGCATTACCGAAAGTCCTGTCGCCTGTGAGTCTGCTCTTCAGTTCCTCTTCGTAAACTGCTCTCGACTGTATTTGCTCACGAAGATTGCTGTCTGCGTTCTTTGCAGCAAGTTCAATCATTCGCCTGAAAAGCTTTTTGAATGAATTCCTGACCTGACGGCAGATGTCATATAGATCTTGGCTATTCAGTGCATTCGTGAGCACTTGCGCTACTAGTTTCCATGGGATCTTGCCTAGAATCTTCTTAGCAGGGCGGAATGACGGTAGAGGAAGCATGTGAAAAGTGTATTCGTTAACACTTTCCTCAAGAGTTCCTCCTGGGCCGAGCTTGAGGCTTGTTTCATTCTCACCTGCACGAAGGAAGAACTGAATTCTTCTTTCAGTCTCTTCTCTTACGCAAGCGACGAACATCCTAAGAACTATGCCAATGATTAGGCCATAAAAATCATCCAACAGAAAGTCTGCGAGTAACTCCTGATTAACATTTTCAGTGGCTTCTTCCCGAGCCTTTTCCTTAACGAGAACCAGCAACTTTCCGCTTACAATCTGCGCCTCGTACTGATCGTCTGTGTGGAGTCTTCTGAAGGAGCCCTCGACAACATGCGCTGAGAGAAAAAAGCAGAAGGCTTCTACACCAATGAGCCATACAAGAAAAAGTAGGGCTTTTGGTTTGTCATCGTCTAACAAGTCCTTACAGTTCAAGACCAGACAAACAGAAAGTGCCAAAAACATGACACCCAAACATTCAAGATGTCTCGGCAGTCCGGCTATTGGCGTAGGATCTGGAAATGTTATCCGGGCTGTGTGACCTTCATAACTCTTGTCAGCCAGAACCTTTACAGACTTTGTGATTGCCGTCGGTAGCGGAGGTTCCCAGCGAGCCTCGAGCATTGTCCCGTAGTTGAAATGAGCTACGGCGACACCAGGCTGTGCCATTAGAATAACGCTGACAAAGATGAGTATGATGAGTAGACAATCTCGTATTATGCTCACTGTGAGCACTCCTTTCATTCACTAGTTGAAGTGTTCGATTTATGAGACTGGTGATTCGATTATTGACAAAGAGGATGCCGACAGGATTATGCAATAATTATCTTATTTTAGCAAATTATATTTTGAGCCTAGAAAGCAATATCATCTCGGAGTATTGTAGAGAATTTGCCAGGTTTACAAAACTGGAATAACGCTACTTTACAAATAGTCCGCCAAGCTCGCTTTTGTACTTCATTGCCACCTGCATAATTGCTGCTTGCTGATCGAGACCCTTCTCTTTTGCGAGTGCCAGTGCTTCAGATGCGATTTTTTGAAATAGCGCTGGGTTTTCTGAAACCACCTTCAATATTTTATCCTGCATTTCCGGTGGTACACCCTTAAGCTGCGACGCTAGCATTTTTTTGAGTAAAAATTCTTTAAACATTTGTTTCTATTTTTTCGCTTCTAATGATGTAAGTAACGCTTCAACTGCTTCTGCGTACTTTGGTTCGTTGGCGATTCCGTAATGACCTCCAGTAACTGTAACAAATCCATCTACTATTTCGCCAGCCTCATGTACTACGGAATTCATGGTGCTTTGGTCAAAGACTGGATCATCCACGCCAATCACTACCGCCGTCTTGATTCCATGAGCTCGAGTGGCGCGGAGCATTTCTAAAATATCAGCCTTTGCGATTGCGTTACACTCGATGAGTCCCCTTACTGGATTTTTTAGAAAATACGCCCAACTTTCAAAAAGAGTTGTAAATCGATTTTCAGAATAGCTGGCCTTTGGACTCAAAAGATCCACGGTTTCAGACGCGATGGTCCCTGTGAATCTTTTAAACAAATCAAAATAGTTGTCTCCACCAACAAGTCCGGCGGGGCCAATGAGAATAATGTTCCTAAATTTTTCTGGTTCTAGTTCCGCCGCAATCGACGCATTTATTGCCCCCTCCGACATTGCCATTACATCTGCCTTATCTACGCTTCTGTTATTAAGTAGGGCGAGCAGGTTCATTGCTTTGCGCAGTTCCTCGAGGCCATGTTTCTCAACCAATTTATCCTCAAATTGTTCTGCAGACCCTCCAAATCTGGGGTGAGAAATTGCAACTGCTCGTCGTCCCTCATGATAAAGCGTTTGAAGTAGCGGTTTGAATGTTGCTGGAGTTTCTCCGTATCCCGGGGCGATGAGTACTGGTGTCTCAGACTTAAGATTTGGTGGAGTGATATCGACTGCCTCAATCTCACCACCGAATGCTTCAAACCTTATTACATTCGAAAATTGTTCTTCAAAGGACTTGCCTATTTCTAAATTTGATTCTACATTTTGGTTCATAAATTTGTTTTGGCGCCCAGCCGTGGCATCTTGAGGCCTCAGTTGAAACCCTGAGCAGAAGCGAATGGGCTACAGAAATATAGTCGCGCTTCTGTGCCCCTTATTTCTGTGGACCAGCGGGGTTTCGGACCCCGTACCTCGCACATGCCATGCGCGCGCTCTACCAATTGAGCTACTGGCCCAGTATTGATCTATATTATCGATAATTTAAAGTAATTGCAAAAACTTGCAATTGCCAATTGATGCACCTTTGAGGGTTCGAACCTCAGACCTCGCCGATGTGAACGGCGCGCTCTAACCAACTGAGCTAAAGGTGCAAGAGTAATTATTTAATCATAACTCCTTTAAAAACCCCAGCGCTTTATCTAGATACTTCCATGCGCCATCTTTGAACAATTCTTTAGGATAGATTTCTGATAGATGCATACCGAGGTCCTTAGCTGCGTTGCGCTTAGTCACAATATAATCATCATATTTTTTATTTTGTCCGGCCATTCCGAAGTATTCGATAAGGTGATTATTTATTTTGAAATCCGCAGTTAGTCTATAGATACCGTACGGAAAATTTCTAGAGTGCTTACTTTATTATAGTGTAGCCAATCATCAATAAGTGTTTCAGCAAAGGAATCACAAATATGTCCGTCTTTTGCCATAACCCTAGTGGAGAAAATTACTTTATGAGGGATTAGCCCCGCAGCTTCAATCGCCATATTCCAACTACAAAATCTTTTTTTGTACTCTCTATACATATCGAACTCCCTCTTCATGGGAATTCTACCATTTTTATTATAGAAGATTCTTATCTTTGAAATAAGTTCATCTTTATTGTATGGAATTTTCCAATATCTTGATAGATTCTTGCGTGCCTGTTTACTTAATTGTTCGATTCGCCGTTCTGGGAAAGTCTTTGAGTAATTTCTTTGAAGTACAGCCTTTCGCTGTTCAGATGTAAGAACAGTGTGTCCAGTCCAGTCGAAAATTGTACTTAGTGCAATTCCGAGCTTCTTTTTTATTTCTCTGTGCGTAAAACCTTCACTCCTCAATTTTCGGGCTGTTGCCTTGGTCTCCTCGGAATGCAAAATTCTTTTGCTTCCTTTCTTCATATATTCTATTATACTCTATCTTACGCTAGCGGGCTGTAGTATAAAAGCAGTATACACGGATGGGGTCCGTGAGGCGTCGGAGCATTACCGTCCAGCCCGAAGAAATAAATTAAGGGCCCATAGTAAAGTGGTATTACGCAGCATTCGCATTGCTGAGGCGCGAGTCCGATTCTCGCTGGGTCCACCAAA
>JACRKE010000022.1 GCA_016215335.1 Candidatus Vogelbacteria bacterium
AGAGCTGGTGTGGTTGGATATGTACCCTCGAAATTTCCGGAGCACGCAGGCTTTACTCAAACCGTTATTACACCAGAATCTCGTGGCAAAGGAATTAATAAAATCGCAAAAGATTTGCTTGCGAAGAAATACGACCTAAAGGTTTTGTTTGCCACAATAAAGAGGGTGAATATTGCGTCAATTAAGGCAAATGAAAAGATAGGGTTTGTAATGATGTCCGACGAGGAAATGAATAGTTTAAGGTCGAAGGGGTTTTTGAAAGAGGTAGATATTAGAATGGTAAAAACTTATTAATTATGGCAAACGAGGAACTTATTGCAGAGGCTATGAAAATTACGAGGGAGTATGTGAATCCTCAAAATGTAAGTGTTGGGCATGTTGGGTGCGCTCTTGTTTCAGAAGGCGGAAAGCTTCACCTTGGTGTGAGTGTGCATGTAAACTGCGACGTGGGGTTTTGCGCAGAATACGGTGCTGTTTCTAGTATGCTTGTGGCAGGAGAGTACAAGATAGAGAAAATTGTGTCGGTGCACATCGGTGGAACGATTTTCCCACCATGCGGAAGGTGTCGAGAGTTTATATATCAAATTGACGCAAGCAATTTAGATACTGAAGTGATAGTTGAGAATGACAAGACTATGTTACTACGTGAACTATTGCCAGAGATGTGGCAGATGAGACCACTCAAATAGTTTTATTTTAGTGCTATAAAAATTTCAGATATGATTATGCCCCGACGTCGCAAGATGCGCGACGTCGGGGCGGGGTCCCTTCCGAAAAAAATGTAATAGTTTTAGAAGAGGTTGCGTATGGATTAAATTCATACTATTGGTACTTTTCTAGATTTTAGTGCAAGATTAACTACATGAAATCGATTGAAATTGAAACCAAGTTTGAGGTTGAAAATTTAGGCCCCCCTATTGAAGCTTCTCAAGGCAAAGGGTAAGTTTATAGGTATATCAAAACAGCTAGATGAATACTATAATGCACCACATAGGGATTTTTTTTGCACTTGCACCTAGGAGGGGTGACAAGAGTAATTCTAAAATAGTTGAGTGGCTCCGTCTTCGTCAAGAAAAATCAGGCAACTCAATAAACTACAAATTTTGGCATAAGGATAAAAACTCAGTTGCCAATCATTGCGATGAGCTAGAAACAAAAATTTCAGATATCGAACCACTTAGAAGACTACTCTCCGCCCTCAACTTTATACCGAGAATCGTAGTGGACAAAGTACGCAGAAGCTGGGTTTATAATGACTGGGAGGTGTCAATAGATAGCGTAAAAAATTTAGGTACTTTTGTAGAGCTCGAGTATAAGGGACGAATGAGAAAACCAGACCCAGACAAAATTACTCAGGAAATGAGAGAATTTATTGCTAATCTTAGACTTGGTAGAGTAGAGGAAAATCAGCGAGGATATCCGTATATGTTACTTTATAATTAGATACCCATGATAAACACAAAAAAAGCTCAGGATTATTTCAAAAAAAACAGTAAGAATTTTATAGAACAGCTTGCTCGGTTCGTCGCTATTCCAAGTATCTCATCCGATTCGGCTCACACCAAGGACGTAGACAGATCTGCAAATTCAGTCGCGGCTTACATGCGTTCGATCGGTCTTGAGCACGTAGAAATTCTTCAGGTCAGAGGCGGGAAACCGGCTGTCTATGGAGATTGGCTCCACGCGAGCACAAAAACTAGTACTTCACCGACGCTCCTGCTCTATGCTCACCATGACGTGCAGCCTACAGGCGAGCATAACAAATGGAAAACCGAACCCTTTAAGGCAGTAAAAAAAGGCGACCGTCTCTACGGTCGAGGCGCCGCTGACGACAAGGGTGGTCTCATGATGCATCTTGCGGCTATCGCTTCATACCTTAAAACCAAAAAAAAACTTCCGGTGAACGTGAAGTGTTTGTTTGAGGGAGAGGAGGAGATAGGTTCGCCAACCTTGGTAAAGTTGCTTACTAAGTACAGAAAGAAACTTGAGGCCGATGTAATGGTTCTTTCTGACACTGAAAATTACGCGGCAGACATACCCGGAATCACAATCCAACTCAGGGGCTTAATCTCCTGCCATATTAGTATTTCTGCTCTGGAGAAGCCAGTGCACTCTGGTGGTTGGGGTGGACCAATTCCAGATCCGGCGCTTGCGATGGCAAAGCTTCTCGCCAAACTTACAGATGGAAATGGCCGTATGGCTATTCCTAATGTATATGAAGATGTTGAGCTACTCTCGAGCGAGCAAAGGGCCTTATTGAAGAAACTGCCTTTTGATTTAAATAAATTTAGAAAACACGCAGGAGTTCTTGAGGATGTAGAACTCGTAAGGCAAGGGGACGCAACGCCGCATGAAATGATCTGGCATCTGCCTAGCTTGTCTGTTAACGTTATTCAAGTCTCTTCACGAGCTCAAGCTTCTAACGTCATAATGGACTCCGCCTGGGCGCAGATCGGCATTCGTCTGGTACCAAATATGATGCCGGAAAAGGTCATTAAACTGCTCGATGATTTCCTTAAGAAGAATGTAGAAAAAGGTTTCAGGCTCGATGTAAAGATGGACCATGTTCTTCCTCCTTGGAAGACGAGTATAGAACATCCTGCTTTTCGTGCTGCCGAAAGAGCGCTCAAGAAGGGATACGGCAAAGAACCGGTCTATATGGGTTGTGGTGGATCGATTGGCTTTGTAGAACCTTTTGCAAAGGCGCTTAAGGCTCCCGCTCTACTTATTGGGGTAGAGGATCCTGAAACAGCAGCTCACTCTTGGAACGAATCTCTCCATCTTGGAGGATGGCAGAAGGGTGTGGTTTCGATGATAGAATTACTCGGAGAATTAGCAGAATCATCGAAATAGAATGCCAGACTGGATACTAACTATTGATAAGTCTGTACAGCAGTACGTACTTTCTACTCACCCTGAGGCATCAATCAAATTTTGGGAGTCTGTGACGTTTCTTGCGAATACTACAACAATATTAACGCTGTTTATTTTGATTTTTCTTGCATTCGCGTACAAAAAAAATTGGTTACGTGCCCTTGAGTTACTAATAGTGTCGGTAGGCACAGAGGCAACAGTATTTATACTAAAGATTATTGTAGACAGAGATAGACCAATCGGTGCACTTGTAAACGAGATGGACCCAGCGTTTCCAAGCGGCCACTCCGCAGCTGCTATGATGTTCTTTGGGTTTGTATTTTTTGCCCTTACAGATAACATTAAAAATTATTGGAATAGGTTTGGACTCCGCATGCTTGGTGTCATATTTATAGTTCTAATACCAATTTCTCGTGTTGAATTGAACGTTCACTTTGCATCAGACATATTCGCCGGAATATTAATAGGGGGAATCTGGTTGTATATTGGCGAAAAGTTGTTTAATTTCCTTATGAGGGCAGAGCCAGCAGTAGAGTCAGTCGAAAAAGAGCCTTAGTAAAGGCTCTTTTTCGACTTGTTTGTATGACTATTTAGGTATTAACACCCTCCGTTTGACGTACCGCACGTAGTACATGTTTTACAGGAACCAGTTTGAACCATCATGCCCCCACAGGACTTACAGAATGTTCCCGTCTCACTATTTCGGTTTAGTTTAAATTCCTGAGTTGGATAGGTATCATTCCTAGCCTCCACAAGTGCTTGGGTCATAACTATTGGACTCTCGACCACAGTGCTCTCTTTTTCCGCGCCATGTACCCCAAGGTACGCTAGCTCGTTAGGCTTCAAGAAGCGGAGCGCCATGTAGCGGAAGATATAATCTGTGATGGATGTGGCAATGCGAATGTCGGGATTCTCTGTGTAGCCTGAAGGTTCAAATCTAGAGAAACAGAATTTACTGGCGAGCGTGTAAAGAGGTACGCCATACTGTAATGCAAGTGACACTGAAAGCGCGAAGGCGTCTAGGAGGCCCGAGAGTGTTGAGCCTTGCTTGGACATTTTAATGAAAATTTCAGCAGGGGAGCCATCTTCGTAGACTGAATACGTAAGATAACCATCGTGTCCTACTATAGAAAATTTATGTGTCTCTGAAGTACGAGTAGCGGGTAGTCGCTTTCTTGTCGGCTGACCAGCTTCCTTTTTCTTATGCGTTGCGTTGGTTGTTAGGGGTTGTGCTGATTTAGATCCATCCCGATAAACAGCAAACGCTTTGAGTCCCATTTTCCATCCTGTTATGTATGCCTCCATGATCTCTTCAACAGTTGTCTCACTCGGCATATTGAATGTCTTGGAGACTGCACCAGAGAGAAATGGTTGAACAGCCGCAACCATTTTCACATGTCCAAGCCAATGAATAGAGCGCTTACCCCCAGTTGGTCTCACGGCACAGTCAAAAATCAGGAGATGTTCTTCTCTTAGTCCCGGTGCTCCTTCAATAGTCATTCGTTCTTCAATGTAGTTTAGGATTGATTCTATCTCTGACTCTGAGTACTGAAGATTCCTGAGAGCATTGGGTACAGCCGTGTTTACGATGCGCATGTTTCCACCTCCGACTAGATTCTTGTTTTTCACAAGTGCGAATTCCGGTTCGATGCCTGTTGTGGCACAGTCCATCATAAACGCAATGGTTCCAGTTGGGGCCAGGACAGTTACTTGGGAATTTCTCACTCCAACTTTTTTTGCTTGTGTGAATGCCGAGTTCCAAGCTTTTTCGGCTGCCGTTAGAATTTCTTCGTCAAATACCTTTGAACCTCGTACATGGGAGATGGCATCACGGTGCATGCCTATGACGTTTACGGTCGATTCACGATTGGGCTCATAGGCAGAGTATGCGCCTAGTCGTTGAGCCATGACTGTTGAATATCTGTAGGCTTCACCTGTCATGAGGGCGGTTATCGCGGCTGCGGTATGTCTGGCATCTTCAGAATCGTAGGGAATACCAAGATTCATAAAAAGAGAGCCAATGTTTGCGAACCCTAGCCCAAGTTGTCTAAGTGCGTGTGTATTCTTTTCAATAGCAGGAGTCGGGTAGCTTGAATAATCGATGACAATATCCTGGGCCAGAATCATAATATCAACGGCGTGTATAAACTCTCTGACTTTGAACTCACCGTCTTCAGTCAAAAATTGCATCAGGTTTAGGGAAGCTAGATTACATGACGAATTGTCAACGTGCATGTACTCAGAACACGGATTGCTGCCATTGATTCGTCCGCTCGCGGGACAGGTGTGCCACTTGTTGATGGTGGTATCGAACTGCATTCCGGGATCTCCGCACTCCCAGGCAGCCTGAGCAATCTCTTTCATTAGATCCCTCGCACGGTATTTCTCGCACTCCTTACCAGACTGTATGTAGCGCGTGGAGTATGATTCATCGTCTAAAACAGCATTCATAAACTCATCCGTTACTCGGACAGAGTTGTTTGCATTTTGGAATTGAATGGAGTTCCATGCTTCGTTGTTGAGGTCATACATATTATAACCACCGTCTATAAGAACTCTCACTTTCTTTTCCTCTTCAGCCTTAGCACGAATAAACTTCATAATGTCAGGATGATCTGCGTTTAGAATAACCATCTTGGCCGCGCGACGAGTTGCTCCGCCTGAGGCAATCATGCCTGCTACAGAGTCTGCTCCACGCATAAAGGAAACCGGTCCAGAAGAGTGGCCTCCAGAAGAAAGTGTTTCGCAACATGATCTTATTGTGGATAGGTTTATGCCTGCACCTGAACCTCTCTTAAAAATATTCCCCTCCGTAGTAATCCATTCCAGAATTGAGCTCATGTCGTCCTCAACTTTTAGAATGAAGCACGCTGAACACTGTGGTTTTTTGTGAATACCGACATTAAACCAAACGGGGGAGTTAAAAGCTGCTTTCTGGTGAAGCAGAATATACGTAAGCTCGTCCTCAAAAATTTGCGCCTCTTTCTCATCTTCGAAATAGTTGCCTTTCTCGCCCCACTCACGCATGGTTTTTGCTACTCTTCCTATCATCTGCCTTGCGGAATTCTCACGCTCGTCAGAACCTACGCGGCCGCGGAAATACTTAGTACCGGCGATTTGAGCAGCACTTTCCGTCCAGAAATCAGGGAACTCAAGCTCTCGCTCTTCTTTCGAGCCGTTTGAATTTCTCACAGTCACTCTAACGTATTTCCAACTCACTTCGTCAAACGGATTAATTCCCTCGCGAGTAAATTGGCGCTTGAGATTTAAGTTGTGTCCATCTAGTAATGATTGCAGCTCGACGAGCGGTAGTTTCGCAGTTGCTTTTCTAAGCACAGGTGCGCTTTGTGTCATGTTTGTTTGAGAAAAAATTATAATGGGCAAGTTGTATTATAGTCTGAGAATCATGGTAATGCAGTTGTGGAAAAGTATTTGTAAAACAGAAAAAAAGTCTCTGCAAGTAAGATTCAGAAATAGTCTTAGTAGTTAGCCCTTTTGTGCAGTCGACAAAAGATGACATAAGAAAAACCCCATTTAAGAGGTTTTCCCTACGAAATCCTTGTCGATAAGCCGAATTCTGTGCCTGTCTAAATTTCAATCAAGACGGGCGATGACAATTTATCTGGGATGAATATCGCTATTCACCTCGAGCGGCACTCTACCGCGCACAGCGCGGAAGTTTCAATTTACAATTTAGCAATTCACAATGAATTTTCAATTTTTCAATGCTTAGTTATTAATACATTGAATCATTGATTGAAAATTGATAACTGATAATTGAAAATTCTGTGCCATGCACAGTAGCACGGCCTTGCACACAAATAAGGATTTAGCCGTTTCAATCTCACATTACTGTGAGCATTATCCCTACCGAAGTAAGGATACCTAAACCTTTCGGTCTCGGCGTCACTGCTCGCACCTCTTGGATTACTCCCGACAGGCATTACCTGCTATCCTCTCCCGCTCATAGCGGGATGTGTGTTCGGACTTTCCTCCCCACCGTAGGCGGGGCTGTCATCTGACAAGAAGTTCCATTCTAACATATATTCTAATGTTGTCCATAAAATACGGATTCGGATACAAAGTTTTCCCCCCACAGCAGCATTGCTCTCGAAAAAGCTTTTATATATACTAAGCAAACGAATATTAGTTCAATATATTTTAATAAAATCAATGAAAATAGAAGATAACATCGACATGTATGCAGTGACAGAGAAAGCCGCCCTAGAGGTAAACGACGATGTTAGGCCTAAAAATCGGAGAAAGTTTGCTAGAACTTTCGATACTATTTCTTCATGGCTTCTTGTAGTGATGATATTTCTCTTGCCTCTATTCGCATCATTTAACCCCGGCATGAGCGACGAAATGGCCAAGAGGACAATGTTTACCGCCTTTGTACTCGTTTCTTTTTTACTATGGCTCCTGGCCAGATTGGAAGATGGTCTGTTTAGGATTCCAAAGAATCCAATACTAGGGTCATCAGGTCTAATTGTCCTTGGCGCTATTATAGCAACCATATTTTCACCCGTTCCCTTGGAATCATTCATCGGTATTGGAGTTGAGACAGGTACATTGGTTTCGATACTCCTCGGTGTAGTAACAATGATACTTGTAGGCATTTACGCTCAAGATTCAAAAATACTGTCGAGAATGCTGATGGCTTTAGTAGCGTCGACTCTGGTGGTTTTCATAATTCAGTTGATTCACAATATTTTCGGAGTATCATTTTTTGGACTTCTACCAGGCGGTATAAGCAGTCTTCTGGGTAAATGGAACGACCTCTCGCTATTTTCTGGACTTCTTCTGGTTACTTCCGTAGCAGCTCTGGAAATTCTATCCGTGCCTACGAGGGTTAAGATTTTGGTCATTATCCTCGGAGTCTTTGGATTCATTGGATTATTCTTTACGAACTTCGTTACCGCTTGGGTTCTTGTTGCCATACTTCTCTTCGTAACTTTCGCCTATAAGTTTTCCTTATCAAAAAGGCAAATTGATGGGTCGTTGATTCCAACGGCAAGGTCACTGAAATCAGCATCCTTTGTATTACTCATAGTTTCGATTGTCATAATTTTATCTTCGAATTGGCTTAATAACGGACTTATTAGGTCGCTACAGCTTGGTAATTTGGAGGTGAGACCGTCATGGTCATCTACACTCACTATTTCTAAATCCGCAATGTCCGACAATATTCTCATCGGATCCGGACTTAACAGGTTCGCAAGAGTGTGGCAGCTTCACAAGCCCGAAGGAGTGAACGATACTGTCTTCTGGGGAAATGATTTCAACGCAGGCGTTGGTACGGTGCCAACTTTTGCCACTACATCTGGTATCATTGGGGTAGTCACATGGATATTGCTGTTGCTCGCAATTCTATACTTTGGGATAAAATCTCTTTTTGGTACCAGACATGATAAGGCCGAACACGCATTCAAATATATTGCGTTCCTGGGTACTTTGTATCTTTGGTTAGTGGCCATCTTCTATATACCGGACACTTTTTTATGGTTTCTAACTTTCATCTTTACGGGAATCTTTATAGCGGCATATGCAGAAGATAGCGTTGATGGAAACGACGAGATTGCTCTTGCTAAAAATCCGAAAATCAGTTTCATATCTGTACTCGTGTCAATTGTTTTGGTTATAATTACCGTATCAGGCGGGTATTTACTCGTTCAGCGATATAGGTCATTGTATACATATCAGAATGCTGTCTATGCCTATTCAATGAGTGGGGATGTTCTAGCTACTGAAAAGTCTTTATTAAAAGCAATCTCAATAGATGGTTCGGAAGACGTATACTATAGATCTTTGGTTGACGCTAAGCTAATTTCAATTAATGCTCTGTTGTCACAAGCGAAAGCTACAGACGCAGTTGAGGTTCTTAGATCCAAGTTTCAAGGCTTGTTGTCTGATGCTATTGCGGCAGGAGATGCGGCAACAAAAACTAATCCCACCAATTATATGAATTGGATTAGCCTTGCGCGAGTGTACGAATCTGTTGTGCCTCTGAAGATTCAAGGAGCGGATGAGCTTGCTGAAAAATCTTATAGAAATGCGCTTGCGGTCTACCCCAATAATCCACAGCTTTATATGTTTCTTGCTAGACTTGAGATAACAAAGGGTAATAAGACTAGAGCCCGTCAATTTATAGCCGATTCTCTGCAACGGAAAGGTAATTATACTGAGGCGCTTTTCGCGCTTGCGCAACTAGACTATGCTGATGGCAATATTAGGTCGGCAATTGGAAATACTGAACAGGCATCTATATTGGCACCACAGGACGTTGGCGTGTTCTTCCAATTAGGTTTTCTCAAGTATCTTAACCGCGATTATACAGGTTCTATAACAGCCTTAGAGCGCGCTCGAGGGCTTAATCCAAATTACTCAAATGCCAAATACTTCCTAGGGCTCAGTTACAGCGCATTAGGCAAAACAAAATTAGCAATTAAGGAGTTCGAGGACATAGCGGCACTCAATGCAGACAATCAGGAGGTAAAGATCATACTTTTAAATCTTAGAGAAGGAAGAACTGCTCTTTCTGGTATAGGCGCGCCAGCAAACCAGCCCGATAAGAGACCAACACTCCCATTGACAGAAGAGCCAGCTCCCAAAAAGAAGTAATGGTGAGGCGGATCGTCAACTATTTAAATAGGGAACAGGGCGGCCTACATCAGGCCGCTTTGTTACTCGGCTTGTCTTCTCTCGCGTCTCAAGTGTTGGGCCTTGTAAGAGATAGGATGCTTGCCGCAGAGTTTGGTGCCGGAGATATGCTCGATGTTTATTATGCATCATTTAGAATTCCTGATTTCATATTCGTGTGTGTCGGATCATTCCTCGCTATTACAGTAATCATTCCCGTACTCGTTCAGAAACTGGATAGCAGTAAAGAAGAAGCCAAAAAGTTTCTCGGAGGTATGCTTACTTTTTTCCTAGCAACAACAATTGTCGTGGACGTTATTGCGCTTCTTTTTATGCCATGGATTGCGGAGATCATCGCTCCCGGGTTTTCCTCTGAAAAGACCGAACTTCTGATAGTATTTTCTAGAATACTTCTCCTGTCTCCTTTATTGCTTGGTATGTCTAATTTGTTTGGTGCTATAACTCAGTCTTACAAAAGATTTCTATGGTACGCGGCAAGTCCCGTCGCCTACAATCTAGGCATTATTTTAGGAGTCGTAGCCTTTTATCCTGTCGTGGGTCCGAGTGGATTAGTCATTGGAGTGGTTGTCGGAGCTTTTGCCCATTTTGTCTTACAAATCCCGTTTGCCGTAGGTGAAGGTATTGTGCCTAGAATTTTTTCAGCAATTGATTGGAAGGAACTTGGTCTAGTATTGAGAAAATCCTTGCCGCGTACTCTGGCACTTGGTAGTAATCAAATAGCACTTATGTTTCTGGTATCGCTCGCATCACTTTTCGCGGCCGGCTCAATCTCTGTGTTTAATTTATCCTTTAATCTTCAGTCTGTTCCATTAGCACTTATTGGAATCAGTTATTCTGTAGCCGCCTTTCCAACAATCGCGGGTTATTATGCCAGGGGTAGACTTAAAGAATTTCGCGACTGTATTGATGAAAGCCTGAGGCATATAATTTTCTGGTCTTTACCTGCAGTGTCATTATTTATCGTTCTCCGCGCACAAATAGTTCGCACAATTCTGGGTGCTGGCGAATTTGACTGGAATGACACTCGCCTTGCTGCGGCAGCTGTCGCATTCTTTTCGGTGGCCGTCGTGTTCCAATGTGTTGTTCAACTGTTTGATCGCGCCTACTATTCAATGAGCATGGCCAAAAGGCCAGTCATCGCCAAACTGGTTTCATCAGGATTTATAGTGCTCTTCGCTTACTTCTTTACTTACTATTATTCTTTCTTTGAACCTGCATTCAGCACGGTCTATAGATTGCTTAAAGTAGATGGTATTTCCGGCACAGAGGTTTTGGTTTTACCAATTGCTTTTACGCTTGGAATGTCACTAAACGCCATAATTCTTTGGATATATTTCGTGAAAGACCTAGGTATAAAGTTCAGCAATGAGCTATATAAAACTATAGGTGAATCGCTCGCGGGTTCTCTTACAATCGGTACGGTTGCATATTTTACGTTGAACATTCTTTCCCAGATATTTAATACTCATACGACTTTCGGAATTTTTGCACAAGGTTTATTTTCAGGTCTTCTTGGACTATTTGTTGGAATCGTGGTTCTCTACATGGGTGGTAGTCGGGAACTTGCGGACATTTCATATTCTATAAAACATAAGGTCAGAGGAGTGCTTCCAATTTCGCCCGGACCGGAAAATTTAAGTTAGCTTCATGAGTAACATTCGTAATTTCTGTATAATCGCGCATATCGACCATGGTAAAAGCACCCTGGCTGATCGCATGCTTGAAATTACGGGCACTATAGAGAAACGTCGCATGCGTGATCAAGTGCTTGATACAATGGATCTAGAGCGCGAGAGGGGCATAACCATAAAGATGCAACCAGTTCGGATGATTTATAAAACTAATTTTCAATTTACAATTCTCAATTTACAATCAAGGCTCAATGATTCAATGACCAATGAAAATTCAGGCGTTGAAAATTCACTGAAAATTGCAAAATTGAAAACTGAAAATTCAGAATATATTCTGAATCTGATCGATACACCCGGTCACATAGACTTCGGCTACGAGGTGTCCCGTGCCCTTAAGGCCGTAGAGGGAGCGATTGTATTGGTAGATGCTACCCAAGGTGTACAAGCTCAGACCTTGTCTGTCATAAGTCTTGCGCGCCAAATGGGTGTCATGATGATTCCTGTGATAAACAAGATAGACATGCCAATTGCCGACGTAGAAAACACTAAGGATCAGATTGTTCAGCTCCTGCATTGTGATTCGGAATCAATCATTTTGACATCGGGCAAAACTGGCGCGGGGGTGGTCGAACTCCTAGAAAAAATTGTAAGAGATGTTCCTCCACCTGAAATCGACATGTCAGACACCAAATCACAGGCGTTAATTTTCGATTACTCCTTTGATACCCATAAGGGAATGATAGTCTATGTACGTGTAATGAACGGAACCATTGTGGTACGGAAGGAATACGGATTTGCGGCTTCAGGAGAGAAATTTGAAGCGCTGGAAGTAGGTACTTTTTCGCCGGCTCGTGTGCCAGGCGAAATATTACAGGCAGGCGAGATTGGTTACGTAATCACGGGCCTCAAGAAGGCCGCCGGCGCAAGGGTTGGTGATACAATTATTGATCCAAGACAGCCCGCTCGCGCTCTCGAGGGTTATAGCGAACCAAGACCCATGGTGTGGGCCTCCCTTTATCCTGAAAAGCAAGAAGATTTCGTAGGACTCAGACAGTCATTAGAGAGGCTGAAGCTGTCTGACGCGTCTCTTTCGTTTGAGGAAGAGACATCTGGCTCAATAGGTAGGGGATTTAGGTGCGGCTTCCTCGGAATGCTTCACCTTGAGATTGTAACGGAGAGACTCAGGCGTGAATTCAATCAGACTCTCATAATCACGTCCCCCACAATTCAGTATGAAATTGTTTTGAAAAATGGCAAAAAAGAGCAGATCTATACTGCTTCCAAGTTTCCGGACGAGAATCTTATTGAGAAAATTAATGAGACATGGATTTCAATCAACATTATAACTCCACCCGAATACACCGGCCAGATAATGCAGCTTTTTTATGCACATGAGGTGATCGCAGGCCAAACTGAGATATTTGGAGACAACAGAACATCAATGAATGGTGAAATGCCGCTCCGGGAACTTATGAGAAATTTCTTCGATGAACTCAAAAGCGTGACTTCCGGGTACGCCTCGCTATCTTATACTCAGATCGGCCTTAGAGAGGCTAATGTCACTAGACTTGATATTCTTGTGGCAGACGAGGTAATCCCGGCATTTTCAAAGGTAGTATCTAAAATTCGTATTCAGGAAGATGCTGATGACATGGTTGAAAGACTAAAGACAACACTCCCAAGACAGATGTTTGATTTCAAAGTACAAGCGAAAGCACTTGGTAGAATAATTGCCTCACGCTCCATGTCGGGCATGAAGAAAGATGTTACCGCTTACCTATACGGCGGAGACATTACTAGAAAGATGAAATTAAGGGAAAAGCAAAAGAAGGGCAAGAAGAAAATGAAAGCAATGGGAAGAGTTGAGATTCCACAGGACGTTTTTCTTAAAATGATGAAGCCTAAGGATAGATAGCGGGCGAAGATAAGAATCTGGAATAATGCATTATTCCAGATTCAAGATTCCGATTTCCAAATTCCTTTAGGTTCTATCGCAGGATAAAAGGTGCAGAGTAAAGGATAATCATGCTTACAATTACAAGTACGACTATAAGCGCCCAGATTGCGCGCATAGCTTGATTACTTCGTTTACTCTTGAATAACATGTTATCATTATAGACGAACCATGCGTCTATATCAAGACAAAAGAGAGCGGAGAAGGATAATCTTTTCTTGGCTTACATTCATCATCGTACTAATAATCGCGACTCTGCTCTTGAGGGCCGTGCTGAATATTTATCCCAAATACAAATTGGCCAACGAATCGAGGCGCACTATTCAGATTGAAGAAAATACCTTGGATAAGAGAAGGAAACAGTTGGAGCGCGACATAAGCGTGCTTTCGAGTGGTACCGGTGAAGAGGCCGCGTTAAGATCGAAATATCAAGTTTCGAGTCCTGGAGAAGAAGTACTAATTATTATTGATGGAAAAGCCAATCCTACTTCAGATGGAAGTCTGGGTGTGACCGACTACGATGTCAAACAGGGGACTTTCGATTATATTAAATCGTTGTTTGTGAGATAAATTTTTGCCAACCCGCAGTAGATAATAATAAAACGTCACCGAACCTCTCAAGCATTTTCTGTTAATTTCTGCGAGTTTCCGAATCGCTTTTGAATATCATAGAGTTGTTTGGTAAGGAGGCCAATTTCTCGTTTCATTTTAGCCGGATTCAGTG
>JACRKE010000021.1 GCA_016215335.1 Candidatus Vogelbacteria bacterium
CCCACGGCCCTGTTTTTTTATAGTGCAACCTATGCTACAATTTTCTACATATTTGATTAGCTAATTTTATAAAAAATGTCACTAACCTTGGTTTTACTTATAGTCATAGTTTTAGCATTGATTTGGCTTGTATTCGCATACAACCGTTTTGTACGTCTCACCAAGCAGTCTGAGGAGGCCTGGTCAGATATTTCAGTACAGACAAAGCGTCGTCACGATCTCATTCCAAATCTTGTAAATACAGTAAAGGGGTATGCGACGCACGAACAGGGAACTCTTGATAAGGTTATTCAGGCAAGAAACAGCGCGATGTCGGCTACTACGCCCGAAGCGCTCGGTAAGGCTGAGAATGTTTTGACCGGAGCTCTTAAATCTATTTTCGCTCTCGCGGAGGCCTACCCTGATCTTAAGGCTAATACTAACTTTCTTCAGCTTCAGAAAGAGCTAGGCGACACGGAGGATAAAATTATGTCATCTCGCAGATTTTATAACGGTACTGTTCGCGATCTTAACACTGCTGCGGACATATTCCCATCTAATATCATTGCGAACATTTTCCACTTCGCGAAGCGAGAGTTCTTTGAACTCGAAAATGAATCTGAGGGCAAGCCGGTAGAAGTCAAATTTTAACCTGAGTAGGTTTTGTAATCACAATGCGTAAGTACGTTATACGTACAGTTCTCACTCTGTTACTCCTAATTTGGGCGCCGTCTTTTGTGGGAGCTCAGGTAATTTCTGATACAGCCGCATGGCAGGAGTACGATTACTCTTCAATAGATTTTCAGATTGACATAAGAAAAGATAGCACTGTGGATATTGTAGAGAGAGAAACCTTTAACTACACATCTGGTGCCTTCAACAAAGGTTGGCGTACTATTCCACTTAAGGGTGTGGGTAGTATTTCCGAAGTTTCTGTCACTGACCTAAGTAGTGGCAAGCCACTTAAATATTCCTGGCGACAACTCGACAAGACTGATCCGGAGAATTGGAATTATTACACATATTTTACGGAAAATGGAACTTCAAATATCGTCTGGTACTATCCGACTCAGTCTGCTGGCTCGAATCACGCATGGGAGATCAGGTACAAATTACACGGTGCAATTGGTTTTTATTCCGACGTGGATAATTTCTACTGGAACTTATTTACAGACTTTTCAAAGCCTATAGACAATTCCACTGTTAATTTGAAAATTGATGGAGATACTGGAGCGGATGATTATGAGTATTACGTTTATGGTAGGAATACCAATTCGTACTATGTAAACGGTGTCTGGATATTCACAGGTAGCGGATTTGAGGCAAATGAGCCTTTTACTATAAAAATCAACTTTCCGAAGGGACTCGTGAATGAATCGGCTTATTGGCTTGATTTTATTAAATCGAACATTGGCTGGGTGCTCGCGCTCATTATAATCATAGTTTCAATATTGACAGCGGCCTTTTACTGGTATTTTACAGAGGTGTACGAGAGAGGTACCGGTGTTATTGTTCCGGAGTATGCGCCTCCGATGAACCTGAGTCCGGGAATGATGGGAGTGATACTTCACGAAAAAACCCACAGGAAAACTTGGCCGGCGACAGTTGTGGATTTGGCAGTGCGAGGCCATCTCACAATTTCAGAGGATACTGTAAGAGGTATAATGGCTAAAATGGGCAAATCGTACCTGCTTCCGGTGTTATTCGGACTCATTGGACTGGGAGGGATCGCAACTGCCGCTTACTCCCTTTTGATCTCACCATCCGGCAATATGGAAACAACAATTGTTTTCTTATTTTGGGGACTCATTATGGGTTCTCCCGCGCTCACGCTCCTCAAGGTGAGTAGGGATTACAAAATAGAATATGCTTATACTTCGAAGGCGGGATTAGACAAACTATCTGAATATGAATCCAGTTTTTTGAACGCGATAATTCATAACGGCCGATTTTCGACTCGTGAAGCCGCACTTGATTCAAATACAGATAAGCGCAAGAGATACGAAGCTATCCAAAGCGCTGAGAGCGAATTAATGGAAAATACAGAGAAAACTACAGGGGCTTACCAGATCGGCTTTGGTGCAGGTACGAAATGGATTGTAACCGACGACGAACTCGAACATGCAAAATTTCCCCAAAAAGAGATGCCAGCGGTCAAAGTCTGGAGCATAGTTTTACTTTTTATAGTCGTGATATTCGGATTTTCAATTTTAATGAAGACTATAGGCTTCAATCAATGGTCGGTTCTTTTCTTGGCCGCTGTTATAGGCCCAGCTATCGTTTGGTATAGGATTAAATATGATGCCCGACTTAATGATACTGGTGTTGCCCTGCGCGAGAAAATACTGGGTTTCAAAATGTACTTAGAGACGGCGGAACGTTACAGAATGCAAAACCTTACGCCCGACATGTTTGAGAAGTATTTGCCCTATGCTATTCTTTTTGGAATCGAAAAAAAGTGGGCAAAGAATTTTGAAGGTATCAATGTGTTGCCCCCGAATTGGTACCATGGAGCAGTAATGGGAGGTGCAATTGGTTCGTCAGGTACTAGTATAGGAAATACCTTCTCGGCGAGCGCATTTTCTTCCTCATTTTCGTCAAGCTTTTCTAGTGCGTTTGCCTCAAGCGGAGGTTCGGGTTCGTCAGGTGGTGGAGGAGGTGGAGGAGGGGGTGGTGGAGGTGGCGGCGCAAGCTAGGCTAAATTCCAAATTTTTAATTTTCAATTATCAATTTGCAATGAATTTTCAATGACTCAGGAAATATCGGTGAATCGGTGAAATTTAGTTGAAAGTAAAAATTAATAATTGAAAATTAATAGCATGGCAACACTTTACACATTACAAGGACAAAATGCACGGAAGACTTGGTATCTCATGACCATTTTTTTGGTTATTGTAATCGGTATCGGCTGGGTCTTTGCGCAGGCCTACAATTCGTCTGAAGTTCTTTACATTTTTATACTGATAGCTTTAGGCATGAACCTTTTTAGCTATTGGTATTCAGACAAAATTGTGCTCAGTATGGCGGGCGCGCGTGAAGCCAGACGAGATGAGTTTTTCGATCTCTACACAGTTGTCGAGAATTTGTCTATCACCGCAGGACTTCCTAAGCCAAAGGTCTACGTTGTAAATGATAGCGCCCCCAACGCCTTTGCAACAGGCCGAAATAAGGAGCATGCAGTTGTGTGTGTGACTACAGGCCTCCTAAAGATTTTAGATCGGGCTGAACTCGAGGGCGTGATAGCACATGAACTCTCGCATATTGGGAACAGGGACATACTTTTGCAGACTGTGGTCGTCGTGCTGGTGGGATTTATCGCAATCATTTCTGACTTCTTTTTGCGGTCACAAATGTTTGGCGGTAGAGATGACAGAGACAATAACGGCAATGTATTTATGATTGTGGGAATTGTATTCGCTATTCTTTCACCTCTCGTGGCAATGCTCATGCAACTTGCAATCTCACGCAGGCGGGAATACCAAGCTGACGCATCCGGAGCGTTGCTCACTCGTTACCCGGAGGGCCTCGCAAGAGCGCTTGAAAAAATCGGTGGTGTTAGTCATGGTCTTAGGCATGCCCATAACGCAACGGCGCATATGTATATTTCAAATCCATTTGGCAGTAAAACGCTTAGAGGAGTTTCAAAAATGTTTATGACGCACCCACCGATGGAAGATAGAGTAAGGATACTACGGGAGATGAGTATTTAAGAGGTCACTTGGACGCCTTGCTTCCAAGTTAGGCGAATTCGTCAAATATTTTACGCTCCCGTTGCTCGGTCTTACTCTGTAGCATTAGTTCGAGCGAATCCTCAGCGAACAATTTATATTCGCCTGAGTTTTTGAACTGCTCCATTACCACATCGTTGCAGATCCAGTTAGGTTTCTTGGCTGGCTCAATGAAATAACTATAGCTGCTTCTCACCAACTTGGACGCCTTGCTTCCAAGTTGGTGAACCTTGTTATTTAAATTAACGTATGCACTCACATGCAGAAGATTATCATTTAGGGTAATCAGAGAAGCACCAAACTTACCCTGGAATAAGGTGCCCTTTCTTTTGTGCTTAGTGTTATAGTATTTACTATAACCGGTTTGTACTCTGTGTAGGAATTTAGAAACACCAGCCTCGGTTAGTTGCGTGACTAAAAGATGAAAATGGTTTGGGTTCAAACAGAAGGCAATCATGTCAACAAGTCGATTTTGATGCTCAGCTTCGTTATCTTCGTGTTTGTGAAAAGAGCTTTCGTAGATGCTGCCAATAGGGTCGATGACATTAAATTTTTGCAATGACAATACAAAACGATCTGAATCAAATTTGTCTTCAGTTATAGTTCTTTTGTCAGTGCCTCGATTGAATATATGGTAACACTCTCCTTCTACGAAATCGATGTCGCGTATTCCCATCTATATATTGTACAACTTGGAAGCAAGGCGTCCAAGTGGATGGCCGATATGAAGCTCTGTAATATTTCTGAATAAATGCTAGAATTCGATATTCAAGAACAAGAAGAGATAGTAAATTAAAAAATTGTATATAGTGCGGAGAGATGTCTGAGTGGTCGAAAGAGCGTCCCTGGAAAGGACGTAGGCTCGTAAGGGTCTCAAGGGTTCGAATCCCTTTCTCTCCGCAGTGTATATAATTGTCTTTTAAATATGGAAATAACGCTTGGAGATTTTGATAAAGAGTATTTGGAAACAATTCCCGGCAACGAGGAGATTTTGTATTCAGAAAATGGCATTTATCACACTATACTTTGCGATGGGGTAAGAGCTGGTGTGGTTGGATATGTACCCTCGAAATTTCCGGAGCACGCAGGCTTTACTCAAACCGTTATTACACCAGAATCTCGTGGCAAAGGAATTAATAAAATCGCAAAAGATTTGCTTGCGAAGAAATACGACCTAAAG
>JACRKE010000023.1 GCA_016215335.1 Candidatus Vogelbacteria bacterium
CAGCGAGCGGGGGAACTGGAAGGTGGTCGAAAAATACGTTGCAGAACAAGGAAAGCCGATGTCAGACCTGCGACAATTATCATTATACGATGGCAGACCTCCGCTCATACCGCGGGGCTCTGCCCCGCGGTAGTTGATTTCAAAATTGGATGACAATGGTTCCATGGAAATTAAGGATTCAAATCTAATTGCATCAGGATTTATAGAAGGGGATGGCCATCAGGTTTACTGGGAGGATTGGGGAAGTCGCACCGCTACGCCAATATTCTTTATTCACGGCGGACCTGGTGGTGGCTGCGGTGAAAGTAGTAAGCTCTTTTTTGATCCAAAAATTCACAGAGTTATTTTCCATGATCAGAGGGGCAGTGGGCGTAGCTTGCCTTTCGCGGAAACAGAGAATAACACAACTCAGTTTTTAATAGCTGACATCGAGGCAATTAGGGAGCATCTAGGAATAAGTAAAATTCATGTCATGGGTGGTTCGTGGGGTTCGACCCTTACGCTGCTCTATGCTATAGCACATCCCGAGCGCGTTAAAAGATTGCTCGTATGGAGCCTTTATCTGATTCGTCAATTTGAGACCGATTTTGTAAATGAAGGCTATCCGAAATTTTTCTTTCCTGAAGCCTGGGAGAGATTTATTGCACTAGTGCCAGAAGGACATCGTAAAAAAGGTGATGACGTTATGCAGTACTATGCCAAGATGATAAGAAGTAACGATGAAGCTGTGGCGCGCAAATACGCGGACGAGTGGACTCTCTGGGAGATTACGCTCTGCTCAATTTTATACGATCCTATTGCTCTCGAAAAAGAGACGTTGGGAGATGTCAATAATGTAGCGATCGCAAGACTTGAGACACATTATTTCTTGAATAAGTGCTTTGTGCCAGATAATTGTATTTTAGATAACATTGATAAGATTAAACACATTCCGTGCAACATAATACAAGGTCGTTTTGACTTTTGTACGCCACCCATATCGGCCTTTGATCTAAAGAAAGTATACGGTGAAAATCTAGATCTGAAATTTGTAAACTCCGGACACTTATCGAGTGATCCCGCTATGAACACAGCACTAAGGGACGTCATAAATAATTTACTAGTTTAGAGTTATGACCCAATTATTCGGCACAAGGGCAGATATGGACCATATTTCAGATAATAGCGAAGTTGTGTCGTATGCGGCATTCTTTTCAGCTAGAACTATCTAGTAAAGAAGACGTTTATATGCCCATGTTTTTAAGTCATTGAATTGATTAAGGGCGCCCCGATGGGCGCCCTTTGTCGGTTCGCATTGTTTTGCTATTGTTGTGCTATGACCGCTTCACAAGATAATTCGGGACAGGTAGAGAAGATTATCGAATCGTACTTTGTTTACATTCTAAAATGTGCAGATGGTACTTTGTATGTTGGAAGTACAAACAACCTAGAGCGTAGGTTAAAGCAACACAATGGTGCGAAAACTGGAGCGCACTACACGAAAATTAGAAGACCAGTCTCGATTGCGTATCGTGAACAAGTTCTAAATCTAAGCCTGGCACTTAAAAGGGAACACGAAATTAAATCATTGAGTCGCGCAAGGAAGCTTGAGTTGATTAGACTAGGGTTATCCACCTTGCGTCAATTGTGAACGATAGTACAATAGACTTATGAAGCTTAATACAAAAAATAAGCAAACCAACCTAGAAGCCTCAGATACAGTAGAACTCATATCTTTTTTCGCTGAGACGTGGCTTTCACTCGGTTCTTATGACAAAGGCGAATTGCCGAAGGGTAAACCGACCAAGAGAAGTGTACAGCTCACAGCCGATCGCCTCCATGAAGCACTTGTAGGATTGCGCAACAATCTGGTTACGAAAGAAGAGGCGACAGAAATGTTCGGCTCCGAGCGACACGATGGTGCTATTGCGGGAATCGTTGGTAATGTCATGCAATCATTTAGCGGCCAAGAAATGTACCCCAGCGTGGAAGAAAAAGCTGCGCACCTTTTGTACTTCATGGTCAAGAATCATCCTTTCACTGATGGCAACAAACGCAGTGGCGCCTACGCTTTTGTTTGGTTCCTTCAGCAAGCAAAACTACTCAATACTAATCGACTTTCGCCACCAGCGCTAACCGCGCTCACGATAGTAGTTGCCGAAAGTGATCCAACTCACAAAGATCGTGTGATTGATCTAGTATTAAATTTAATTTCAAGCAAAAGATAAACAATGATCATGAACTGGGCGGAACTACTTAAAATTGCATATTCGAAGGCGGCGGAGAGTACAAATCCTTCGACGCAAAATGCGGCGTTGCTTGTGAATGATAATGGTCAGGTTTTGGCCTGTGTCGAGAATCCTTTTCCGCGCGGTATTGCTGAGACTCCAGAGAGATTAGTTAAACCTTTGCGCTACAAAATGAGCGTGCACGCAGAAAGGAATCTTATTTACACCGCAGCTCGTGAAGGCATAAAAACAGAAGGCCTAACGATGGTGGCTCCTTGGGCATCATGTGCCGATTGTGCACAAGCGGTGATCCAGGCTGGAATCAAAAGATTAGTCACGCATCAACAGGCGCTTGATCATTCAAACGGTTGGGTAGAGGAGGTGGCGCTCGGTCTTTCGATGATGCGAGAAGCTGGAGTTGAGGTAATAATTTATGACGGACTTATCGGTGCGACTTCGATCCGCCGAGATTACGAAGTCTGGCAGCCGTAACCATAGCGCATATATAACCTCCCAATGTCTACAAAGCAATCCACGGTAGATTATATTTTAGATCAGCTCGCACCCTTCGATAATACTTATGCTCAAAAAATGTTTGGCGAGTACGCTCTATATGCATTAGGTAAGGTTGTAGGTCTTGTTTGTAACGATACTTTATTCATAAAGATCACAGAAAAAGGTAAGACTTTTGTAGGTGAGCATTATTGCGAAGGCTTTGCATATCCTGGTGCCAGGGTTTCGATGGTAATTGATGAAGACTTGTTGGAAAATAGAGAGTGGCTTTGCAAATTAGTCCAAATTACCGCCGATAATTTACCGTTTCAAAAACCAAAGAAGAAAAAAGCAAAATGAAACCGGTTCTTTTCATCGACTTTGATCAAACACTTTGCCACGATAGATTCTGGCGCAGCATGCCAGATGGTGAGGTTGCGAAAATCCAGAAGTATTTATTTGTTGATAATAGAAAGATTGTAGGGCGGTGGATGCGTGGCGAATTTAATTCTGAGGAGATAAATGAACTCTTGGCGCGTGGACTTAAGTTACAATACGACACATTATGGAAAGTGTTTGTTTCCGACTGTAAATCAATGAATATTGCAGATGAGCATCTTTACAAACTTGATAAGCTCGAGAACAGATATCACAGAGTATTATTCACTGACAATATGGACTGTTTTACTAGGTTTACTGTTCCTTCGCTTGGGCTCGACAAGCATTTTGATAAAATTCTTAATTCGTGGGACCTAAAGAGGGCAAAGAATGAAAACGAAGGAGCATTGTGTCTTGATGTCGCAAGAAGTTTTGAAACAGAAATCAGTAGATGCGTTCTTGCTGACGACTCAGAAAATTCATGTGAGATATTTAGAAAATTAGGTGGGAAGTCCATGAAGGTTACGAAAGATCAACCACTAGAGTATTGGCTAGGCAGTCTGCTTTATCAGCTATAGTAAAGCACATAAATATAAACGCGCCGCCGACCCCTTGGGGTCGGCGGCGCAGTGCTGCGTTTCGCCTTATACTCTTCTGCTATCACTTGCCTGTGGCTTCAGCGGACTCCTGACCGGCGTTTTTCGCCAGCTCTGCCGGCCGGTAGTCATCGACATGCACTCTCGGAACCCAGACCGAGCAGAGTGCATCGAGCGCTTCGAAGTCGTCGGAATCAGGTGTGTTGTTGTAGCCGAAGACTCCATGATCTTCGACTCTCCAATCGTCAAGAGCCTCGCGGATCTTGTCGAGGGCGTCAATGGCTACCTGGTCGGCATCCTCCGCTCGCTCAAGCACTTCCCCGATTGCCTTGAGGCCGACCTCGCCAATGGTCTCGTCTAGGACGATGTCAGCCATGTTGGCGACGTCCGCTCCCATGCAGGCATGGAGAACCCTATTGACACAAGGTCCGAGTACCGCCTGCGAGACATTCACTTGCTAGCCGGCTGCATCGGCGATCCGTTGGAACATCTCGAGTTCCATTTGTACGAAGGCTTCATCCATTCCATCCATGAAGTCGGGTTTGTCGCTCATGTCGAGTGCGATAGCCAAACTTCTGACTACGTTGGCATAGCACACCTCTTCACCGAGTTCGTATACCGCCCGCCAGCCTTCCCTGAGAAGTGTGTCATCCGGCTGAAGTTTGTCTCGATTCTCCACATCGGCCGTAATTGCGAGGCCGATCACTAGATTGGCAAAACTCGCAAAACTTAAATTTTGCTTCATTCCGAGCCTTCCTTTCGATTATATTTTAGTACGTGCCGGTACGGCGCGTACTCCTTGTCCGTGAGCAAATTAACATGAATATTTAATTATTGCAAAAGATTTACTGAACGAAATCAGACCGGTTTTACATATAGAAATTTTAAGGGCGCCCCATCTGGGGCGCCCGTTGATGCCTTCGAATTATTTTACGAAGACTTGTTGTTGTACTTGTTCAAACCGCGGGATTCTTGGCACCGTGCACTTCGAAGTGCAAATGATTTCCTGTAGGCCCGCGTGTGTAGCCGGTGTTGCCTACACGACCGATGAGTTCGCCTTGCTTGACAGTTTGGCCCACTTTGACCAAGTTCTCGGACAGGTGAGCGTAGACGGTCTTCAATTTGTCTCCATGGCGTAGCACTATGCAGTTTCCATGGCCGTGATTCCACCATCCGACTTCGCTCTCTATCACCACTCCGTAGGCCGCCGCATATACGGGCGTGCCGTGATCCGCCGCAAGATCAACCCCGTTCGCACCATGAACTCCTTGAGTTATCACGAAGTTATCAAGCGGTAGACTTAGGTAGCCCACTTCGTAAGCAACACTCTCAAGAGTAACAAATCGTTTCGGTTTAGATTTGTTTCTCTTCTTCGCTGACAGAAACTTTAACATCTCCTTTCTTGGCGGATACCATCGGAAGACAAGGCCTCGAAGCGAGCTTATTCCGATACAGTGTGGAACGGAATAGAGTACCCACTCCTTCTCTTTGAATCGCCTCACAATCGGAATGCCGGAAGTGGTTGTTGTTGTTGCCTTAAGAGTTCCATTACCCTTCTTTGCGAACATCACGAAGAGCGCGGTGGTGGTGGTAGAGATCTCTCGTGGCTTCATACTTCCGACAAAGTCAAGCATAGTGCCTGTTGTCATCGGAAGGCCGACGCAAGCGAATGCTTGGACCCAATGTTCCCGTGAGAACTTTGGATTACTCATGACTGTTCCTGACCTAATTACTTCTACTAGCTCGGCAGGACTGGTTGCTTGTCGTGAGAGGCAGGCGGAGTAATCTGAAGCGTCACACGCTGTGCTGCCTATGAGGAGGATAAGCAAAACTCGAATCAGCATGATGTCACCTCCGGACATTATGGAGGGTACTTTTTCTTAATCTGTTATAACATTCAAACATTAAACGGTCAATTATACTCGGATTTTAAAAATATTGGACTATCGGCTTCTGTATCGCCTATAATATAAGAGTGAAAGATTATGATGACTATGAAAAACCGCTTACCTAATTTTATTCCCACAATCGCTACATTTGTAATTCTTGGAAGCGCGATAATATACGATTACTACAAAATAAATGACTTAACAATTCAAATGAGCCGGCTTAAATCAGAAGTAGCTTCAACTGCCGCAAAACAGGCGGCAAGAACCGAAGAGATTTTTCAAAATTTGTCGGGACTTCAATCACAAACCGCCGGTTTATCAAATAGTCTTACAAACACTCAACAAAATATTGATGCTGTAACCACTAAAGTCGGAGGCATTGAGCAGACAGTTGGCACTGTTACTGGAACTGTTGGTTCGCTCCAGAAACTCGCGAAAATTGATCCGGAACTGCTTAAGAAATATTCAAAGATTTTCTTCATGAGCGAGAACTACACTCCGGCTCACATATACACTATTCCAGACGAATATGTCTACAGTTCAAAACATTCTGAACAGTTTGTTGCAGAAGCGTGGCCTTTTCTAAAGGCAATGCTCGATGCAGCGAAGGCCGACAATGTATCACTCTTGATCAAGTCTGGTTATAGATCTTTTGCAGAACAGCAGACACTTAAATCTAGATATACCGTAGTCTATGGTGCCGGGACTGCGAATTCATTCTCGGCGGAGCAAGGCTACTCAGAGCATCAATTGGGTACAACGGTTGACGTCATAACTTCTGGCATCGCCGGTAACCTTGATAAATTTGATGGTACCAAAGCCTACGAATGGATGAAAAATAATGCCTACAAATTTGGCTTCGAACAGTCGTATCCGAAGGGCAACAATTACTACGTGTACGAACCCTGGCATTGGCGTTTCGTAGGAGTTAAACTAGCTACAGATCTTCATAACAGAAACATGAACTTCTACAGCATGGATCAGAGGGACATAGATAATTATCTTATTAACATCTTTGATTAATAAATAAAACAATATGAAAAACTATATAATCGCAATCGTAATCTTAGTGGTCATTTTAGGAGGATATTTCATTTACAAGAGTTCGAGTAAGACAGAAGTGATAGTCCCAGAGCCGACTGCTACAACTTCGGAGCCTGTAGTTGCAACTCCTGCCACTTCTACTCCGATAGTACAAAACAAAGCCAAGGTAGTTATTGGCAAGTCTGTCGAAGGACGTGATATTGAGGCTTATCATTATGGTACGGGTAGTGAAGAAGTATTAATCATTGCCGGAATTCATGGCGGATACGAGTGGAACACTTTTTGGCTTGCAGCGACAGGGCTACTTGATTACTTCGATAAGAATCTAGACTCCATTCCTTCGAACCTTAAGGTGACAATAATCCCCGAAATGAATCCTGACGGTGTCGTTAAGGTCATAGGTACAAACAGGGGAGATACCGGCCCTGATGATTTCACTTCAGCCGCGCTCGCCATACGTATTGCCGGTCGTTTCAATGCGAACAATGTAGATCTCAATAGAAACTTTGACTGCAGTTGGCAATCGACCGGAGTATGGCAGAGTAAAAAAGTTAGTGGTGGCGACAGTGCTTTCTCTGAACCGGAAAGTCAGGCAATAAAGGAGTATGTTGAACAGAGTAAACCGAAAGCGGTGATTGTGTACTATAGTGCTGCCGGTGGTGTGTACTCTTCGGCCTGCAACGCAGGAATTTTACCGGAGACGAGTGCGCTCACAAAACTTTATGCTAAGGCATCGGGATATCCAGCGTACGATAAGTTTGACGCATATCCCACAAGTGGAGACATGGTGAACTGGCTTGCGAAAATAAATGTGCCGGCAATAAGTGTCCTTCTTACGAACCACGAAGAAATTGAACTCGACAAAAATCTTGCAGGTATAAAAGCAGTGCTTACTCGTTACGGCAAATAATGGAAGGTTCTATTTCTAAGCGGTCTTCACTCGTTATAGTAGCTGTCGCTGCGCTTATCGGCTTTGGTGTTTTTGCTGTAATACGATCCATACAGAATGTGGTCGTTGCTCCACCTCTTATTGTTAAGGAGATAAAAAATATTGGTCCGGAGCGTAAAACAATCGGGTTTTCGGTAGAAGGTAGGAAGATTGAAGCCTTTACGTACAGATCAACCTCAGAGAAAAAAACGAATAGTAGTAAACGCCTTTTGCTCGTGGGTGGAATACATGGTGGCTATGAATGGAATAGTGTAGTGCTTGCGTACGAACTAATGGATTACTTTGCTCTAAATCCTGGCGCAATCCCCGTAAATGAAGAGATTACGATTATTCCAAATGCAAATCCTGATGGTGTTTATAGGATAATAGGTAGAGAGGGTCGTTTTGCCATTAAAGATGTCCCTAAAGATATTGACCAAAGTGCTGGCCGTTTCAATGCCCATGACGTTGATCTCAATCGCAATTTTGATTGCAACTGGAATTTGAAAGGCATATGGCGAGGAAAAACAGTTGGCACTGGCAGCAAAGCTTTTTCAGAACCGGAATCGATCGCGCTCCGCGATTATATCTTGACTCTTAAGCCCCAAGCGGTAGTTTTTTATCACAGTCAGGCTGACGCGGTCTATGCATCTAAGTGCAATGATGAAATCCTTCCGGAGACACTAAGGGTGATGGAAATTTACGCAAGTGCTTCAGGCTATGAGGCTGTCAAAACTTTTGATGCATATCCGGTAAATGGTGCGTCAGAGGATTGGCTGGCCTCGATTGGAATTCCTGCTATTACGGTTGAACTCAAAACTCACAATGACATTGAGTTCGAAAAGAACTTAAAAGGAGTAAAAGCACTTTTTTGAGTGGCTACACAAGTCTTGACCACACAAGACTGCCTTGTGTACTCAGGGCAGTCTTGTGTAGATTTGTATTGGCATGAAAAACGCTTAAGTTTTGTGTATACTGGCTAAAGCATGGGATTAGGTTATAATTGTGTGCATTAGTTTAATATTAAGTAAAAGCAACAAATATGGAATTGAAAGCTCTATGTATGAAGTGTCGCGATGCGAATAATAAGCCGACTATGCAAGTAATGACAGAACCAAAAGTTACCGAGAAGAATGCCAGATTCTCTGCAAAGGGAAAATGCGCAAAGTGTAGTGGCAATATGTTCAAGTTCATGTCGAAAGACGACGCTGCAAAGGTCGGCTAGTTTCTGAATTAGTCGTCCAACGACTTAAGTCGTTGGACGACTAATTAATTGGTAACTGCCCATAATCGTCTCAGCAATAAGGTGCTAATATTATCAAGGGTGCCATGCACCTTTGATTTCGTAATATGCCAAAAATATTTAAATACTATCGCTGGGTAACTAGGCGTGTTAGGGTTTCGCTTAAAGGAAGACGAACCGAATATTTGAAGCATAAGGAAGCCGCGCGTGCGCTGGCGTACGCGCGGCTCGAATTCTTCAACACCCATTACAAATTTAAGATTGGTAGAATCGCTATTCGCAATCAGAAGAGTCGCTGGGGAAGTTGCTCAAGGCGAGGAAATTTAAACTTTAACTACAAAATTGCATTACTGAAACCATGGCTACTCGATTACATTATTGTCCACGAGTTGTGCCATATAGCCGAGTTTAATCATTCTAGTGACTTTTGGATGCTTGTCGCACAAACTATTCCAAACTGGCATCAATTAAGAGGAGAGCTTAAAAAGCTACGACTCTAATTGTCCACAATAGTTTCGAAATTCCATCGTGATACAATCAGAGTATTAATAATAATCATAAATCGTATGGCCAAAGGAAGAGACAGACAGAAAAAAGAGAAGAAGAAGCCAAAGCAGGTAAAGGCTAAATAGTTTTTTTGATTTAGTGATGCTTGTAGTACTGGAAGTACTTTTTCTGTATATAAAATTTTGAATTACGAAAATGCGATCAAAACCGTTTTATCTTCGGCACTCTCACTTGTTATGATTATATTTATGGAATCAACTTTTGGCTTATGAGCAAACTATTTAGACGCGGGTTGGACGACATAGGTGTTGGGACCGTATGCGTCTGTCATGATGGACAAGGTAACGTACTTCTGCAAAAAAGAGCTTCAAGTCGAAAGATCGAGCCCGGTAAATGGGATGTTGTCGGCGGAACACTCGAAAGAGGATTAACTCTCGTTGAAAACGTAAAAAAGGAGATAAGAGAAGAATATGGCGCCAAGGTGAAGAAGGTTAACTTTCTTGGATATCGAGAAGTTATTGATGTTCACGCATGGAGAGACCAGCATTGGCTTGCCATGGATTTCGTGGCAGAGATTGCTCGAGGGTCTGAAAAGATAGGAGAACCGGACAAAGTTTCCGAGATTGGCTGGTTTCCGAAAGATAATTTACCGAAACCTCTTCACTTTACGATGAAGGATTACATAAAAAAGAATTGGAATAAGTTTTAATAGTATTAACAAACGGGTATTTTATAAAGAATAGTAATGAATAATCTTAAAGCAGTGGGGATTCTGGGTTCGATCACTAAAAGTAATGGAGTGGAGACAAACAGTGAAGAGTTGCTTGGTGAGCTTCTTCGCAAAATTAGAGGTGAAGGTGTGAGCGCGGAGATGGTTAAACTTGGCGATTTGAATTTTGAACACGGCATGAATGCGGAAATGAATGACGATTTCAAGACTGTAATTAATGCTGTTCTTGGCGCAGACATTGTTGTTTGGGCTACGCCTATTCATTGGGGCATGCCGTCATCGCTAATTGTGAAAACGATCGAGAGAATGAACTCCATTGACGATGGATATTTGGAGACAGGCAAAAATCCACTTAAAGATAAGGTGGCCGGTATGGTTGTCGTGGGACACGAGGACGGTATGCAGCATGTGGTTGGCATGCTATCGAACGCGCTTCTCTGGTACGGGTTTTGTTTGCCTCCGCAGTGCATCACTTATTGGGTAGGTGAGATGGGTCAACCATTCGAACAAGATGTGGAAAAGCGCAGGTCAAATGAAGAAACCAAACGCATTACAAAGGTCGCAGCCGAAAATCTAGTTGCTTACGCAAAAATGATTAAGGTCTCTAAAACACAGAGCTTGACTTAGGTCCGAACACTGGTACAATAGATACACATGGGAAACTATGTCCGCACACAATTTAATATGACACGCCCTCGAACTATGGCTAATATTCTACGTCAGACAATGACGTTTATCGGCGTTGCTTCAAAAGACCTAGGTACGTTGCCGAATTGACCCCACACATAAGTGCTGGGCCAATTGGCCACCGTACCCAAGGGTACGGTGGTTTTTCGTAAAGGACCTTAACAATTCAAATAGTACAAACAGTACAAAAACGTTCTAGTACAGGCGTGATACGCCAAAGGGAGTCAAAATGAAGGAAAAGCGTGAAAACGCAATATTCTTTCTCTTCAAAATGCTCTGGAAGTATTCGGGGGGCAGTCATCACATGGTACTGCTCTACATGAGTATGAGCATCGCGGCAGAGGCTGTGGCGGTTGGCGTCTCACCTTTTCTCTGGGCGCATATAATGAATACGGTTCAGTCGAGTGGTGTCACATGGGAAAACATCAGATTCCTACTCGCGCTACTTGTGTCCACATTTATTGCAAGAGCGATATTTTGGATGCTGCATGGACCTTCACGTTTGATTGAGAATGCGAATGCTTACAGCGTGAAGGCTAGCTACAAAGAGATGCTACTCAAGGGCGTCATGCTGCTTCCTCTGGAATGGCACTCTGATCACCATTCGGGTGATACGTTCGACAAGATCGAGAAGGGAGCTCATGCCATTGAAGACTTTGCTGGCGAGACATTCCAGATACTTCATGCGCTTGTAAAGCTTTTTCTAGCACTTGCCGTCGTGACATCACTAAGCACGAGTGAGGGGCTTGTGGTGGTAGTTTTTGTCCTGCTTGGGGCTTTCACTACTATCAAGTTTGACTGGAAGTTGATTCCCCAATACAAGCAGCTCGCTCACGCCGAGAACAGTATTTCAGAAAGCGTCTTTGATGCGATCTCAAATATTACGACAGTCGTAATTCTCCGGGTTGAGCGACTTGTACACTCTGCGATAAAGACATCAATCTGGAAGCCGTACGCTCTCGTCAAGGAGAATAATCTTCTAAACGAGGTGAAATGGTGTCTAGTAAGTCTCGAGTGCACTCTCATGACGATAGTCGTAGTTGCAATGTACCTTTACTCTCACCTTAGTGCTGAAGGGACAGTGAAAATTGGTGAGCTCTATCTGCTCACAAACTACCTGGATTCCATCAGTGAACTCTTTTTCAACTTCGCAGGTATGTTTGGGAATATCGTGAAGCGGGCGGCACGCGTTGCGAACTCTGAAGAGCTCGTAAAAGACTTTAGGTCCGAGAGCTTTTCGAATCACGTGCTTGCACCAGACTGGAAAGTACTCACCATTCGGGATCTACTCTTCGGATATAATACGCGTAGCGATTTCCTCGCGGCTCTGCCGCGATGACCTTGGAGGAAGGTTTGGAAACCCTCGGTTTCCAAGTAGAATAGAGGGATGCCCGTCAAGAAAACATGGCACAATGCGTACGATACCCACTACCACA
>JACRKE010000024.1 GCA_016215335.1 Candidatus Vogelbacteria bacterium
GAAGCAAAACCAAAAATTTCCTTTCCATTTCTTTTTCCGCTTCGCGGCGGAGGGGTGGGGGGAGGAGGCGCGAGGAAAATGCAAGGAAATTTTTTGGTTTTTGCACACGCGAGTCCGCGAGCGTGTCCGAGGCGCATTGGTTCGCATCACCGCGCAATCGGAGCGTACGAGGCAGTTTCAAGTCTCCACGCGCTCCGCGCGTGCGAAGTGGGTTCGCGCAAAGGCTAATACATCACCGCATGGATGCAATGACAAAAAGGAAAACAGTAGGACTTGCACTTGGAAGCGGAGGCACTCGTGGTTGTGCGCATGTGGGCGTGATCAAGGCGCTTGTAGAAAATAATATTCCGATTGATTACATTTCAGGATGTAGTATCGGCGCGTGGGTTGCGGCATGTTACGGCCTTTATAGGAACGTCAATGTTCTCGCTGAGTATACCGTCGGAAGCAGGTGGGAAAAATTCTACAGTTTCTTGGAAGCGGGGCGTAGCGGTGGAATCATTAAAGGGGATAGAATGGAAAAATTACTTGATGAGTGGCTTCAGCACAAGACTTTTGAAGATCTGAAAATTCCGGTGAAAATGATCTCGGTCGATCTCGTAAAAGGGGAACGAGTCATCCTCGACTCCGGCCCACTAGGTTCTGCGGTGCGGCGAAGTATGAGTATTCCAGCTTTGTTTAAGCCTGTGCAAGATGGAGAGAGAATTCTAGTCGACGGTGGTGTGGCCGATCCTGTTCCAGACGGTATTGTTCGAGATATGGGGGCGGATGTGGTTGTCGCGGTTAATCTGGATGATTTTCAAAAGGCGACGTGGTTCAACAAAGAGAGTCTTAGCATTAAAAGTATAGTAGCTCGCACTGCTGAAATATCACGGCATCACCTGGCTGAATATTCTCTCACAGACGCGGACGTTGTGATACGTCCTCCCGTTATGAAATACACGCAGTGGCGCGAATATTTTTGGAGAGAACAGGGTTCAAATATAGAGAAAGCGGGCTATGATGCTACATTGGACAAGATACTTGAGATTAAAACCCTTATAGCTCAGTCATCCTAACTGATTCGCTTACACTCTACGCTCTACTTTTTTCCTCTTCTTAGAAACGCAGGCACGGATGACCATTCATCCTCGTCCTCCTCTACTTCATCTTCCTGCTTAATGGTGCTTGCTGGTGGAGTTTGGGGCTGATTATTCGATGTAGTGGCAGTTTGTTGACCCTGTTGTTGAGAGTCTATTTTTCTCACTCGCAGAGAAGACATGAGTGACTGTCGTGCATTGGCAGATTCTTCTTCATTTTCCATTTGCTCTCTTAGCGTAGTTTGTCTATTTGTTGTCACGCCGGACGTAAGTTTAGGATGATTTGTAGGAAAACCTGAAGCAATCACAGTGACCTTGATTTCGTTTTTCTTAAGTTTCTCGTCACGTATTGCTCCAAAGATTACCTTCGCGTCACGATCAATTGCTTCAGTGATTACTTTAGCGGCCTCTTGAATTTCAAACATCGTCATATCATCGCCCCCAGCTATCGCGAAAAGAACTCCTTTGGCACCCTCAATCGAGATATCTAGCAGGGGAGAGTTAATTGCCATTTTAGCCGCTTCCTCTGCGCGCTTCTCTCCTATTGCAGAACCGATACCCATAAGCGCTGAGCCTGCATTTTGCATAACTGCACGAATATCTGCAAAATCTACGTTTATAATACCCGGCATTGTAATCAGGTCAGAAATTCCTTCAACAGCCTGTCTTAGAACCTCATCACACATGGCAAACGCCGATGTACAACTTGTGTTCTTGTCGATAATGCTAAGCAATCGATCATTCGGAATAATGATAAGAGCGTCAACCTCTCGGCTTAGCTCGTCAATTCCCTCCATGGCCAACCTCATTCTCTGACTTCCTTCAAAAAAGAATGGCTTTGTGACAACTCCAACAGTGAGAGCACCATTGTCTTTGGCGGTCTTTGCGATTACGGGCGATGCGCCGGTACCGGTCCCACCACCCATACCGCACGCAATGAAAACCATGTCGGCACCCTTTATGATTCCCTGAATTTCTTCAATTGTCTCTTCGGCAGCCTTTCTGCCCATACTTGGATCCATTCCCGTACCAAGTCCGCGGGTGAGGTTCTTACCGATATGAATTTTCTTTGGCGCCAGAGAATGATGTAAATCTTGAGCATCTGTATTCATTGCAATGAATTCGACGCCCTTAACCTTGGAGTTAATCATATGGTTCACAGCATTATTGCCAGAACCACCTGCTCCAACTACTTTTATTCTCGCAAACGCTTCAATTTCGGGGTTTATTTTTGGCATAGTTTGTATATACGTGGAGTAAGCATACAGAGAAATATGCTTTAAGGCAATAACTTGACAGTGAGATAAAACTAGGGCAGAAACTTTTGGATCCAGCTCACGAAACTATTTTTAGTTTGTTGTAGAAGCTTCACGTGCATCGCGTCATCCTTCTCTGTAGCCAGACCCAGTATACAAAGTCCATATGCGACAGCCCAGGTTGAATCTTTGATCTGAATTTGCTGTTTTTCAGAATTGTCACTGCCAAAGTCTCTAGGATGTACGATCGATGCCACCTTCGCGGGTAACTTCAGAGAAGATTTTGCCAGCTGTTCTATCATCTCGAGCTGTGCGCCTCCGCCCGTGAACACGATGCCGGCTGGCAGAAGACCACTCCTGCCGATTTTTTTTAGCTGAACATCAATAAGCTCAAACATATCTGATAATCTTGCCACGATAATTTCGTCTAACTTCTTGCGTGAGCTTACCGTGCTCTCTCTGTGCAATTTCATATCCTCAGCTTCGTCGAGTGGTATTTTGAGTCCAAGTGCTATGTCGTTTGTTATGTCATTAGAACCAAGTGGAAAAACGTGCACAGAAATTGGCAGGTTTTCTTCGAACACTGAAAGAGTGAGTGACTCCGCCCCAACATTAGCAAGGGCACACCCTACCACTCTCTGATGCTTTGTAAGAGTGACAATACTTGCAGCAACGGGAGACGCGGCCACGTCCTCCACTCGAACATGGGCCGCCTCAACTGCTTTTACCAGCGTTTCAAGATGTTGATCAAGGCATGTTACGAAGAGAGTTTTAACATCCAAAAGACTCCCATGCATTCCAAGCGGTTTGCCTAAAATTTTCTTGCCGTCCAGCTTGAATTGAAGAGGTATTGTGTGAACAACTCTATTGTTCGGATTATGCTTGAAATTTGATTCACATAGTTCTAAGACTCTCTTTATGTCTTGTTCTGACACCTCACCATCAGACTTTGAAATAGCTATAGACGCATCGCATGTGGCAGATGATAGACTAATGCCACCAATACCAAGGAAAGCTCGGTCAATTCGGAGTTTGATCTTATTTTCGGTAGCATCAATCGCGGCTCTTATAGACTCGACGGCTTCATCAAAATTAACAACATATCCATGTCGCAATCCGCGAGATTCGCCAAACACTGTTGCTAGAATTTTTGTCGGTTCGTTTTTGTTGTGTGACACTACAACCACCCTGATTGCGGCCGTTCCTATGTCAATTCCGGTAACTATCCTTTGTCTCATAGATAAAATATATTAAAAGGTGACTGACAGTTCGAACAGTAAAAAAGTGTGGCTGTATTTAGCCTTATCGTAGCACCTTTTCGCACTCACTCGCTGTGGAAAAGACTACAAGAAAACTTCCGCAATTAAATCGTTGTCTTTTTTGCAATATTTATCTACAAACTTTCTTTCTTCTTTTTTCATTTTCTTTCCGTGGTTGTAACCACTAAGATGGAGAAGCCCGTGTATTAGTAGATAAGTAAGATAGGCGATTTCGTCAATGTGTAATGACTCTGCTTCCGACATACAGAGAGTATAGTCGAACACTAGCTCGCCATTATCATGGTCCAATGGAAAGCTAAGCACATTGGTAGATGAATCGATTCCTCTATGTAGCAAATTCAGCCTCCTTGATTCAACACTACTCACAAATACAATGCTCAAATCAAAAAACCCCCCGATCACTTCGTCGGTGATTGTGCTGTAGGGTAATGTCGGAATTCTAACCCCTGCGAGTTTTCTTAGCGAAACCATCCTCTATTTTTCCTAGTTTCTTTAGACGTTCGTAGGCAGTTCTCCGTCCTATTTTCGTAAGTGCGCTCTTTTTTATAGCGTATGAGGATGGTTTTCTCTTGGCGTATCGGAGCGATCGAGCTCGTTTAAGAATACCGGAGTCTTGCACTCTTTTAGTAAAGCGTCTGATCACACTCGCGTTGTTCTCGTTTTGATTTCTGTCTACTTCTATTTTTACTCCCATAGCTTGTCAATTTATCAATTAATGTCTGCAAAGTCAACCGACCTAGAAAACATGGAGTGTAGCCACGACTATGTTTTCGTAAGTGCCCTTGTGGTACTACTTGATTTTTTTAATATATTCACTTAGCCTGGAAATTTTTACAGTATCTTGTGATCGATTTTCCATGTTTCTAACTATAACAGTGTCGTCCAGAACTTCTCTCTGCCCAAGTATGATGGCATAGGGTATGGCAAGCTTTTCTGTTGTTCCAAGTTGACTCGCAAGGCTATCCTTGCTAAGTGATTGAGCCACTGGGATTTTTGCTTTCCTAAGTATTTCGATGACCGTCATGCTTTTAAGCTTGGCATCAAAACCGAGCTGAATAAAATAGACTTTTGGCTTCTTCACAATTCTTGGCATGAGTTTCGTGCCAGCTTGTCCCATGAGCGCTCTATCTACTCCGATACTTGCACCGACTCCAGGAACATCTCTCTTGCTTCCAATTGTCTTTGCGAGGTAGTCGTAACGGCCACCACCGGCAAGTGCGAGGGGAGTAGTGGGCACAGGCTCATCTTTACCACTGGATTCAACCCGGACGTCATTCGCGAATATTTCAAAAACAGTTCTTGTGTAGTAGTCGAGCCCGCGCACAAGAGTGCTGTCTATTGTGTATTCAATAGACAGGCTTTCCAAGTACTCAAGCACCTCCGTGAAATGCTTTTTACAACTGTCACAGAGACAGCTTACGGATTGTGGTGCACTCATTTTGATCGCCTGACATTTAGGATCCTTGCAATCAAGGATTCTCATTGGATTGGTCTTGAATCTATTTTTACAATCCTTGCAGACATTGTCTAAGTTCTTTCTATAGAATGTGGTGAGTTCACGCTTGTAGGCTGTACGGCACTCCTTGTCTCCAATGCTATTTATTCTAAGCGTCAGGTTTTCGTAGCCTGCTTCATTTAGAGCAAGTAAAACAATTCTTATGACCATTGCGTCCGCAATGCTCTTGTCTGTTCCTATTACCTCAAGTCCGAATTGCCTTAGCTCCCTGAATCTTCCGTGTTGCGGCCTATCATATCTATAACACGTGCCACTGTAATAAAGCATTACGGGCTGAGTCTGGTTCTGCATGCCATTTTCTAGGTATGACCTCATTACGGGAGCAGTGAATTCCGGTCGAAGAGCTAGGTGATCACCACCCTTTGTCCTTAGTGTGTACATCTCCTTCTCGACAATATCACTTGTAAGTCCCACGCTCGCAGTGAAAAGTGCCGATTCTTCTAGAAGCGGCGTTTCGATAGGTTTGAATCCGTAGTAGAGTGCTATGTCGGAAGCTTTCTCAATAAAGCCGTTCATTGCATGAACCTCATCTCCGATGAGATCATGCATTCCCTTCGCAGCTTTAAAGGTTCCGGAAATCGGTCTTGGTGCTTCGTTCTCTTCTTCTACTTTTGCTTTTTTCATTGGCATCATGTGATTGATTATTTGGTTAAGGTAGCACTGCCAGGATGGAGTTCGATCTTGTTGAATGGATAAAGTCTAACGAATACGTCTCCTATGATTAAATTGCGAGCGACAGGTCCCCACATTCTTGAGTCTGAACTTGCCGCCCTATTATCACCTAGTACAAAATACTCATTACTCCTAAGAACTACGCGCATAGAAGTTTCACTTTGGTATTTTACATAAGACTCATCTAGAGTTGTCATAACACTACCGTCATCTGAAATTATCGATACAACACCACTATCAATATCTACAGTCTCGCCAGGTAGACCCACCACACGTTTTATGAAATATTTAGAAGTATCATTCGGGTATTTAAATATCACGACCTCCCCGCGAGCAGGTTCTCGAAAATAATAGGAGAGCTCGTCGACTATCAGATAGTTCGCATCATCAAAAGTTGGGTACATAGAGGCACCGCTCACAATGAACGGTTGTGCTACAAACCATCTGATCGGGGCCACGATAACAATCGCTAAGGTCGTGAATTTTACGATTTCCCCAAAAAATGATCCCGCCCCTGTATTGCCGTCAGTTTGTGGCTTATTTGCAGTGTTTTCTTCCATGAGTGTCTATATTTTACATTATATTTGACTTTGACGCAAACATATAATACCTGTAATATTATAGGCATGTCTAAAATTATCGTAGGACTTGGAAATCCCGATCCTGAATACACTGGCACAAGGCACAGTATCGGCCGTTTCCTTGTACAAAATGTTTCAAGGAAATTTGGTGATAGTGAGTGGAAAATAAATAAAAAGACCAAAAATCTTGAGGCGGTAGTAGAAATCGAAGGTAAGAGGATTAAATTGTATCTGCCCCAGGCGTTTATGAACAATTCTGGTGCCGCCGTTAAACCGCTTGTTACTAGCGTGAAGGTTGCAAGAGACCTGATTGTAATCTATGACGATCTGGATTTACCACTTGGTGTAGTGAAGCTTTCATTCAACAGGGGATCCGGAGGCCATAAAGGGATTGAATCAATTGTGAGAGCAATTAAGACAGAAGCATTCATAAGAATTAGGATTGGGATCGCGGCTAGAACCGCTTCGGGTAAAACTAAAAAACCAACAGGCGATGAGGCTGTCGTTAAACACATACTAGGCAATTTCAGTAAAAAGGATGAGGAGGTGCTAAAAAAGATTGCAAAAGTTGTAAATGATGCTGTAACTCTTCTGTGTACGGTCGGTTATGAGATGGCAGCGAACAAAATAAATTCGCTGAAATAATCTCCCAAAGCAAAAAATCGCCCTTTCAGCGATTTTTTGCTTTGGGATAGTGTTAACTACTTTGTTTCCGATACAGCCTCCTCGCCGCTTGTTTTTGTTTTGGCCTTTGCGCTGTCCGCGGTTATGAGTGCCATTCTCTGCTCTTTCGCATCAAAGACAGTTATTACAAAATCATATGTTTTTCCTAATTCAAGTTTTTCTCGAAGTTTGTCTGCTGATTCAAATTCGGAAACATGTATGAGACCTGCTATGCCTTCTTCGATACTTACCAGTGCTCCATGCTTGTTGTATCTGATGACGACACCCTTCACCTGCGAGCCTTTTTTGTATCTTCCCTCCGCAAGCTTCCATGGGTTGTCTTTCAGTGCTTTTATTGAGAGCGAAAGTTTTCCATCCTTAATATCGATAATCTTCACCTTAATTTTATCCCCAACTTTGTATACGGTTTTAGGATTTTCAACAAGCGCCCAGTCCATCTCTGAAATGTGCACAAGTCCCTCTAGACCATCCTCAACCTTTACGAAAATGCCGAATTCTACAGCTCCAGTTACGTCACCATCAAGTACATCTCCAACACTATATTTACTCACCATTTCAAGTTTTTCTTTTTGAACACCGCTTTTTTCTGAAAAGATCAGTTTGCCTTCTTTTGCATCGGCGGCGATGATTGATACGGACATTTTGCTCCCAATAAGGTTTTTAAGTTCAACCATTATTTTATCCTTGTCTCCGTCAGTCACGCGAGGATAATGCTCGCTCTTAAGTTGAGAAGCGGGCAAAAAACCTTGAACACCTTGCCACTCCAGTATGAGACCGCCCTTGTTCGCATCCTTGACCTGGAGATCGAAAACAGTCTTAGTCTTGATTGCGTCTTCGGCTGTATGCCAAGTGGCTGCCTGTCTAGCTTCGCGTAAGGAGAGTTCAATATAGCCACTCTTTTCATCTTCACTCGCCACCACCTTGGCGGATATCAAATCACCTACCGCAATTTTCTTTATTATGTCGCGAGCCGAAAGATATTCACGACCGTAAATGATACCGGTACCCCATGGCTTCAGATCAACGTAGAGTGTGAGTTTTTTTATGCCGATTACAGTTCCCTCAACAACATCCCCCAAAGAAGGAGGATTTAACGAATCTTTTACTATCTTATGAATAACATCGGATGAAACCTTGCTGTCTATTTCCGGGTAATCATTTATAATTGTTTGCGTAGTCATTATTTAAGTCGCTCTTGACCCGTCCGCGACCCGGGGTTCTCGTGTAAGTTCGAGACTGTGGTTAGTTATTAATGGCCTAAACTATACACTAGAAATTATATAATGCAAGACTATTGATTGAACAATAACGATGAATTTGGTATAATGTATCGAATATGGTCATAACCTATTATGGACACGCGAGCTACAAGGTTCAGTTCGGGGATTCAATAATCGCCTTTAATCCCGTAAGCAAAAAATCTGATTATAAGACAAGTAGTTTCGGGGCGGATATAGCGCTCATAAGCATTAACGACGAAAACTACAATGGCAAGGAGCAGGTTGCCTATGGATCTAGAGAACCCTTTGTGATTGAGGGTCCTGGTGAATATGAGGTGGGTGGCATATATGTACGAGGTTTTGGAATTGAGCAGAGCTGGGGGAATGCAACCAAAGTTAACACAGTTTATTCTGTCTTATTTGAGGGTATAAATATCTGTAATCTTGGCGCACTCGCTCTAGAAAAAATCAGTCCCGAAATAATTGAATCCCTCGGTGAAATTGATATTCTTTTTGTGCCTATTTTCGGTGAGCCCGAACTTGATGCAAAAAATGCCGCAAAACTTTCTGCAGAACTGCAAGCTAAAATTATTATACCCATGTACTCTGATAGCGGAGTAAAATCAAAAGATAATCTTAAACTTTTTTTGAAGGAGATCGGCGAAGACAACGTCGATACTCTAGACAAACTAACAATAAAGAAGAAAGATCTAGACGGGAAGGAAGGGGATGTAATAGTGATAAATCCAGTAGCATAATTTATGGCAAAGGAAAAAATTGAGAAGGAAAGGCAACTGGACACTTCAGTAATTCTACATACGGATATTGTTCCCGAGATGCGTGTGTCATATTTAGACTACGCAATGTCTGTAATTGTTTCTCGTGCTCTACCTGACGTCCGCGACGGAATGAAGCCGGTACACCGAAGAATTTTATACTCAATGCACGGCCTTGGGCTTGCCTATACTGCTAAGTTTAGGAAATCAGCACTTATTGTGGGAGATGTGCTCGGAAAGTATCATCCGCACGGAGACACGTCGGTGTATGATGCGATGGTAAAACTTGCTCAAGATTTCAGTACCAGATATCCGCTCGTGTCAGGACAAGGTAACTTCGGTTCGATGGACGGAGATAGTGCTGCGGCCTATAGATACACAGAAGCCAAGATGGCAAGAATTACCTCAGAGGTCATTCAGGATCTTGAAAAAGAAACTGTAGATTTCATTCCAAACTACGATGGAAGATTAAAAGAGCCTACTGTTTTCCCGACAATGCTTCCAACCCTTCTTTTAAATGGCACTCTTGGAATCGCTGTCGGAATGGCCACAAAGATTCCGCCACATAACCTGCGTGAAGTAATGGAAGCCCTAATGCATCTCGCAGACAACCCAGATGCTACGACAGAAGATTTACTTCAATTTGTTAAGGGCCCGGACTTTCCAACGGGTGGCATTATTTTCAACCAGACAGACATAAAGCATGCATACTCTACGGGCCGTGGTGGTGTGGTAGTAAGAGGAGAGGCCGAAATAGTAGAGGCTAAATCAGGGTCATATCAGATTGTAATTTCCTCAATACCATATCAGGTGAACAAGTCTGAATTCATAATGAAGGTTGCTGATCTAGTGCACGAGAAGAAGCTTGAAGGTATAAGAGACATAAGAGACGAGTCAAATAAGGAAGGTGTGAGAGTTGTTGTGGAACTCAAATCGGCCACTAATCCGCAAGCCGTCTTGAACGCGCTATATAAACACACCGATCTTGAGCAGGCCTTCAACTACAACATGCTCGCTCTTGTGAATGGTGTTCCAAAAATACTTTCATTAAAGGCAATGCTCGAGGAGTTTCTCGCCCACAGAAAAGTTGTAATAAAGAGACGCACTGAGTTCGATCTAAGAAAGGCAGAGGAGCGTGAACATATTCTTCTTGGACTTAAAAAAGCCCTTGATTTTATTGATGAGGTCATTAAGATTATCAGGAAGGCGAAAGATGCACCGGAGGCACATACTGCTCTTATTGCACGATTTAAATTTTCAATACTTCAAGCTACTGCTATTCTTGAGATGAAGCTTCAACGCCTTGCAGGTCTTGAGCGAAGGAAAATTGAAGACGAGCTAGGAGATGTTCAGATGCAAATCAAGGAGTTCAAGGAGATTCTTGGGAGCGTAAAAAAAATTCTCCAGATCATTAAGGATGAGACTAAAATGCTCGTCGAAAAGTACGGTGACGATCGACTTACAAAGGTAATTAAACATGGAGCAAAAGAGATAAAGCCGGAGGACCTGGTGCCGGATGAAGAGAACGTACTGGTTCTTACTTCTGGTGGATACATAAAACGCACTGATCCAAGAGAGTTCAGAAGTCAGCGAAGAGGAGGCGTAGGTGTGGTAGACCTCGACATTAAGGAGGAGGATTTCATAACAAATTTTCTTACTACAAGTAGTCACAGTGACCTCCTATTCTTCAGTGATAACGGCAAGGCATATCAGATAAAGATGTACGACATTCCTGAGGCCAAGAGAGCCACGCGCGGAAAGTCTGTAATGAACTATTTATCAATTACCGCAGAGGACAAAATCACGGCTATACTTGCCTTACCTAAGGAACTTAAGAATATTGAGTTATCTCTCATAATGGTCACAAGAGCCGGAACAGTAAAGAAGGTATCGGCAGATAGCTTTAAGGACGTCAGAAGAAGTGGCCTAATTGCAATTAAGCTTGAAGAGGGGGACGAGTTAATCTCAGCCAATTTCGTTACTAAGGGGGACGAGCTTATTCTCGCAACCGCAAAGGGCCAGTCTATAAGATTTAAAGAGTCAGAGATACGCGAGATGGGTCGCAACGCAGCCGGGGTACGTGGAATGAAGTTATCAAAAGGTGATTTCATTATTGGTGCGGATGTTGTTAAAAAAGGTGCCGGAAAGGCGCTTTTCCTCGTAATGACAGAGCATGGATATGGCAAAATGACATCACTCGAAAACTATAAGACTCAAAAAAGAGGCGGATCTGGAATTAAAACAGTCAAGGTCACTCCTAAAACTGGTGCTCTCATGGTATCACGGGTCATCACTGAAGCAGAGGATGAGATTGTAGCAATGTCGAAAAATGGTCAGGTAATAAGAACCAAAATTTCCGAGATTCCATCTCTAAGTAGACAAACGCAGGGTGTCAGAATTATGAAGCTCCGAGATGGCGACGCAATCGCGACACTGACCTGTCTGTAAACCAGTAGCTGGCAGTTAGTAGCTAGTAGCTGGCATGAATCCATGATTTCTACTAGCTACTAACTACAGGCTACCGACTACTGCGCCCTCGGCGCCCACTTCTCCACACGTGCCGTTTCGGTTCAGGACACTTTCGCGTTAGAATATAGTCATGTCAGAGTTTTCTGATCCAGATAAAAATATTGCAAGACTTCAATTAAAGGATGGAATGAGCGTTGCTGACTTCGGCGCTGGTACTGGTTATAATTCCGTTGCCGCGTCTAGGCGCATTGGAGCGCGCGGCAAGGTTTATGCCATTGAGGTTCAAAAGGAGTTGCTAATCAAGCTTAGGGCTACGGCGGCAAGGGAGCACTGTAATAATATCGAAGTTGTTTGGGGTAATCTGGACAGTAGCGGTGGTAGCAGATTACGTGATGAATCTATCGACGCTGTCATCATCTCAAACGTGCTGTTTCAGGCTGAAATGAAGGATGTAATGGTTGCTGAAGCTGTAAGAGTACTTAAGGTAGGTGGTAAGATTCTACTGGTCGAGTGGGCAGATTCATTTGGGAATCTTGGTCCTAAGGCAGAACACATTGTGAGGGAATCTGTAGCTCGGGAATATTTTGAGGCGGCAGGCATGCGATTTGTAGAAGGTTTTGATGCCGGAGCTCATCATTACGCAGACATTTTCATAAAAGAGACAAATAGTAAGCAATGAATACCTTTCAAACAGTTTTACTTGCAATATTCGGAGTGATCGCAGTTGTCGGCACCATAATGTTCTCGGGTTATTTCTCTAAGAATACTAACTCTGAGGAATCCATACTTAACATCTGGGGTACGTTGCCGGGTGTTGAAATGAGAGATTTCTTTGACACATTCAACAAGAAGAAGCTTGTCAATCAAATTAGATACGAGGAACACAGTGAGTCCACATTTGATTACGATCTGGTTGAGGCGCTTGCAAATGGTGCGGGCCCTGACCTGATCATAATTACGGACGACAGAGTTTTACGTCACGAGAAGAAGATATTTGCGATTCCATACGAAAATGTTGCCGAGAGAACATTTCGAGATACATTTGTAGATGAAGCCACAATATTCTTAAGCACAGAGGGTATATTGGGTGTTCCTATTTTAGTAGACCCCCTTGTTCTTTTTTGGAACAAGGACCTTTTCAGTAATGCAGAAATTGCCTCTGCCCCATCCTCGTGGGAACAGGTGCTTGGAATAACCTCTAAACTGACAGTTAAGGATTCAAGGGGAAATATCTCCAAAAGCGCAATCGCGCTAGGTTCATTCAATAACATAGAACACGCAAAACAGATTTTAGCCACACTCTTGATTCAAGCCGACCAGCTTATTGTTGGAAGGGGAGTAGATGGAATAGTAAAGATTTTACTCGAATCATCGAGAACAGGTATCCAAACAGGCGGCGAAGCGGCCTTGCGTTTCTATACTGAGTTCTCTAATCCATCTACGGATGAGGCGTACACTTGGAATAGTTCTATTCGAAGCGCTCGGACAGCATTTTCTGCGGATAACCTTGCCATGTATATTGCGCCGTTCAGTGAAAAAGATTCAATCCTTAGAGAGAATCCTCATCTAAACTTCGATATTGCATTACTGCCTCAACGAGAGAACGGCAAGGTAAGAGCAACCTACGGAAAAATTTATGCTATTGCGGCATTGCGGAGCTCAAGAATGAAGTCATCCGCCGTGAACGCGTCATTAATTCTCGGTCAGAGTGAATATGCCAAAATTTTTTCCGACTCACTAAGGCTTGCTCCTGCTAGACGCGATCTACTATCACAAAGAATACCCGACCCTGATCTGTCCATTGCCTACAAGTCAGCCGTAATCTCAAAGTCGTGGCTAGATCCAAATCCTCTTTCAACCGCTCAAATTTTTAAGAACGTAATAGACTCCATAACGTCAGGAACAGCGAAGGAAGGCGAAGGGATAATCAGATTATCGAGTGAGATTGAGGATTTACTAAAGAGGTAATATGAAAAATCGGCTGTTGATCTTAAAATTCTCTCCACTATCTGTATTTATACTGATACTAATACTACCCATAATAGCAGGAGCACAAACAAACGGACTTGTTAACTGCGGTACAGACACTCAAATGTGTACTCTGTCTAATTTTATTGACTTGCTTGTTAATGTGGTTCGATTTATAGTGTTTAATCTTGGCGTCCCAATAGCGATAGTATCTATTATGTGGGTTGGTATTAGAATGGTTTTGGCGCGAGGCGATGAGCCTAAATACAGAGCTGCACTTAAGAGCTTGCAAAATGTTCTCACTGGTTTCGGAGTAATTATAATTTGCGGACTTATAGTGCTCGCGTTCCTTAAACTGCTTAAAGTGAAGGAAGACTTCATACTGCCGCAGATAAGAAGCGGGCGAGGAATTCAATAAAATGACGAGAATAAAAACTATTTACAGCCTTATAATCAGTACAGTTGTACTTTCATGTACTAATAGGGTTTTGGCTGCGAGCGATCTAAATCCATTAAGCGTAGAGACGATTGACGAGCTTATTGTGATAATATTAGATGCCGCGATAAAAATCGGGGTGCCGATTGTAACATTCTTTATACTCTTGACCGGCTTTAAATACGCTACCGCGAGAGGAGATAAGACTAAAATCACTAACGCACACCAGATGCTTCAATACACGATTATAGGCACTGCCATTGTGGTGGGGGCTAAAATTATCCACTCTGTATTGAAGAATACTTTGTTACAATTAACCGCATAATGAAGATCATGAAATATTTAGATAGATTAAAAGGGTTTGTTGTTTACTTTGCGGTGGTGGCCCTCATGCCCGGTGTTGCCTATGCGCAGGATCTTCAGGGCATTATTAGAATTGTTACTCAAATTCTAGGAGGACTAGTAAAGGTGCTTTTAGGACTGGCGCTTATATATTTCATATGGGAGGTTGCCCAATACATAGGCAAGGGCGGAAGCAAGGATGTAATTGACAAAATTGTTTGGAGCGTGGTTGCGATGTTCGTAATGGTGTCTGTCTGGGGACTGGTCGCGCTCATAAACACCACATTCAGCATTGATGCGGGAGGCAGTGCCCCGCAGATTTCATTCTAAAATCATGGATGCATCAGGAGTCCCATTATTAAGGAGCGTACTCGACAACATTGTAAATCCCATTATCGGATTGCTGATTGCCATTGCGTTTGTATGGTTCTTGTGGGGTGTAGTGGAGTTTGTTAAGGGCTCTGACAATGCAAACAAAGTCGAGGGTGCTAAAAACAAAATGCTGTGGGGGATAGTGGGACTTTTTATAATGGTCTCGGCAATTGGTATAGTTCGAGTGATATGCACGACAATAGGCAGCTGTTGAGGTGTCCACAGCCTTTTTCTCCTGCATTTGTTATAATAATAGCAATTAGACATTAAGTTTTAAATAAAATGAATAAGTATAAAAAATATATAGCGGGCGTCGCAGGACTCGGAGCAGTACTTACGCCAATGATGGCATTTGCGGTAGGTCAAAATGTCATAAACATTATTGACGTAATCGCACTCATACTTAACAGAGTCGTAGGCATCGTAATTATTATTGCTCTTATCTGGTTTATATGGGGTCTTGCGGAGTATATTGAAGCGAAATCTGGAAAGGCTGAAAACAGACCTGAGGGACGAGAGAGAATGGTTATGGGAGCTATCGCTTTCTTTGCAATCGTATCCATTTGGGGGCTTGTGAGATTCCTACAAACCGCGACGGGTGTATCCGGTTCTAACCTTAGAAATGACGAAATACCGTACATTGGCAATCCTGTAACAAACGTAGGACAGTAGGAATTTAATCTTAAATTGATTCACATCAAAAAACCGCATAGTGCGGTTTTTTGATGTCTGTGGGCGAGGGGAGACTTGAACTCCCAATCCTTTAGGGAATGCGCTCCTAAGGCGCACGCGTATACCAATTCCGCCACTCGCCCATGAATTGTAAAGAATAATCGAATTTTCGTTTTAAGTAAAGTGATTTTTCGCTCGAATACATCAGTTGTAGAATGACTAATGAGTCAAATTTACCAAAAGACAGTGAAAATATTTTTCCGCAGGTTTGCACATAGCCACCCTTGATTACTGGGAATAATCCTACCCTAGATTTCAACCACGACAGGAATGGCCTGCTGGCCGAATAGATTCGTATTTTGATTTGCATGCGAGAAGATTCTCGATGACAAACCGCATTTATATTACCATCTCCGTCAAACAATCCTCTAAAGAAATCCCAGAAGAAATCGTGTGGTACATCTACACTGCAGATTGTCTTAGACTTGGCTGCATACAAACCAATTGAATTTAGATACCGGTATAAATTTACATCACCAAATTGCACCCTGAAGTATTTCTTCTCAGTTTCTTTTCCTCTGGCATATCTAGAAATATTGTTAGAGATTTTAAGTGCTCTTCTAAAGTTCTCCGCTAGTTCTAAATCCTTGGATGTGAATGCGATATGCCTACCATCATGCGATAAGCTTCCATCGCTTGCAATCAAACCGATCGCATATGCGAAATCGCCTGACCAAATAGAAGCAGGGTTTCTCTTGGCTTTCATTGCTTAATTATACCACCTCAGGAAATAATCTACCTATCAGTTAGGCAGCCCTGCCCACCGCAGGCATGAATTCGAACTCGTAACCTTATCCTTAGGATGAGTAGCTCTACGCCTGACTCGAACGACAATTCATTGCTTTGTCCACCCAGCAGGATTCGAACCTGCGACCTTCTCCTTAAGAGGGAGCAGCTCTACCAACTGAGCTATGGGTGGAGTCAATAATCAATTTAATCCCAGTGCATTATAATAACTTATCCGACATATTTTTTCAAAGAGTACAGATTGCACAAGTTCTACACACAGAATATACTCAGGCTAATCAGCATTAATTTAGTCAAAAAATGACCAAGGGCGCAAAAGTCATCGTAGCGGTAATTGTAGTGCTTATTCTTGTCTGGGGTGGCTATGCAGTTTACATTTCATCAAAAAACGAGATCAGTGCTACCAATCAAACTTCGCTGGAGCCGATAAAAATTGGCTTTATAGCACCTCTCACAGGCGGCTACTCGAGGATTGGGCTTAATGCAAAAGCGGCGGCAGAAATTGCGGTTGATGAGATCAACGAGTCCGGGGGAGTACTCAACAGACAGATTAAATTAGTGGCGGAGGATGGTAAATGCAACGCTAATCAATCCGTAACCGCCTCGGCAAAACTTATAAACGTCGATCGAGTGAGTGTCATTCTTGGAGGAGCATGCAATGATGAAACAAGTGCAGCAGCTCCTATAGCAGATGCATCTAGAGTACCAATGCTATCATACTGCTCAACTTCAGACAGCCACTCCGCTTTGGGAGATTTTATATTTAGAAATATTCCAAAGGAAAGCTCCGAGATTGCATATGCAGCGTCTTATATTGCAACAATTTTGAAACTCGACAAAGTTGCATTAGTACATGAAAAAAGTGAACGGGGCTTTAAACTTGGCGATACCTTCGATAAGAATCTTACTGATAGTGGAGGCAAAATAGTTGCAAGAGAGACATACGATTCCAAGACATCGAACCTTAAACTCATACTTTCAGGAGTTGAAAACTCTAGACCTGACGTCCTCTACTTTATCGGCGATTTTGAATCAAGTATTGCAGCTATAAAACAGGCTGCCAGCATAAAAACCAGAATGCAGTTCTTTGGGACGAGTTCGCTTGACAATGAGTCATTGGGTGAAAAACTTGACAAATTGGGAGATGGAACCATGTTCAGCCTTAACTCAACAAATTCATCCTCTGGTTTTAAGCAACTAATGAGCGCGAAGCTTGGCTTTGATAAGATTTTGCCTTGTTCAAACTATGCGTATGACGGAGTTAAGATACTAGCGGGAGTGATGAATCAGGCTGGAACGGATGGAACATCCATTAAGGACGCATTGTACAAGGTTCATTATACTGGAGGTTTAGGACAACCGACTTACGATTTTGATGATAACGGCGACCCTAGCGAACCTGTTTATTTGATTAAGGTTGTAAAAAACGGCACTGCGGAAATTTATTCTCCCGATTCAATAGAATCAGCTCGACCTGACTCGAATGAAAAAGCTACGACCACATCAACAGAAAACTAGCGCAATAGTTTCTAGGAACTCACTCTGTTTTTTCGTTTGGTGGGCCAGGCGGGAGTCGAACCCGCAACCGCATAGCGGACAACATTTTAAGTGTTGCGCGTATACCAATTCCGCCACTGGCCCATTTCTCCTGTAATGAAAAATCTTAGAATGATTTTTCTTGAGACCCGGGGGAGAATCGAACTCCCGTATAAGAGTTTTGCAGACTCTTGCCTTACCACTTGGCGACCGGGTCTTATGCTAGATACTGTCCTTGTTTAGCTTATTATCCATGAGTGCCTTGTCTAAACTAATTCTGAACTTCTCACCTTTATCAACTTCAAAATCAAAAAATGGGATATAACGACCACGCATTTTAGTTTTTGCGTAATCGTAGAGTTCGCTTCTGTTTCTCTTTAAAAAATGAAGCGCTTCGTCCTCAAGACTCTCTGGCAAAACAGTAAAAAGTATCTTAGCGCTCCTTCCATCCTTACTCAACAAAACATTTGTAACGGTTATGAGAGACTTTCCGCTACTGTTTCTTGCAATGAAATCAGCGGAAAAATCAGTGATTAGAGATCTAAGTTTGCCATCATGAAAACTCATATTTTTATTCTGTAACCAAACTAAAAGCCTCAAGTACGTCAGACGCCGCGATAATGTTTCTGGCATCAATGAGTACACCGCATTGGTTGCCCGCCTCGAGAAGCTTCACCTTTATCTTGTGGTGCTCTATACCGACAATCTTGCCTCGTCCAATCTCCTTATCATGACGCAATATCTTAATTTGAGATCCCTCATTTAAGATTCCTTCAGTAATTGCACCACCCACGACCTGCTTGTCCTTATCCTTGTTGAACACTTTTATAATCTTTATTTTTCCGGACAACATCTCGGTCGTTACTCTCGGCCTCCGTCTCTCGAATTCATTTGTGAGCATGTCTATTATTTCATAAATTATCTTAAAGGATGCCATGGTTACCCCGTGCTGTTCTGCGTAGGCACTAGCCTCTTTCTCGATCTTCACATTAAATCCGATTACTAGAGTATGAGGACTGCTAAGGGCTGCTTTAACATCGTTTTCTCCGACTGGTCCAACTCCAGCATGAATCAAAGTAACTCCAACGGTTTCTGTCTCTATTTTCTTAATTTCTCCAAGGATCGCCTCCATACTGCCCTGCACATCTGTTTTCAAAATAAGTGGAACATACGCTTTTTTGCCTTCTGTCTGTAGGAAAACAGAACAATCGCCGCTATTCGAGGCCAATAATTTACAAGATTCCATATTGCGTTCAGCCTCCTTCTTACTTGAAAAGGCATATACTTCAGATCCTACCTCTGGAACTTTTGAAAGTCCCACGACTCTAACAGGCGAAGTGAAGGTGGCCTCTTCGATACTTTTACAATTAAAATTCTCCATATTGCGCACTGGGGACAATGTGCCATCAATATTGAGGACGTCTAATCTATGTATCGTCCCATCCTGAATAATAATAGTGGCGGTAGGCCCTCTTCGCTTATCCATACTGGACTCAATAACGACGCCGGATGCATTTCGCTCGTGACAGGCTTTTGCCTCCCTCATGTCCGCCAAAAGCAACATCAAATCAAGCAGATCTGAGATACCCTCGCCGGTTTTAGATGAGATTGAAACTAAAGAGACTGTCCCGCCGTATCCCTCAACATAAATGCCATTTGTTGCCAAATCCTGTTTAACTCTATCCAAATTTGCATTCGGTTTATCTATTTTGGACGCGGCAATTATAAAGGGTAACTTAGCAGCAATTATAGCGTTGTAGGCTTCCATAGTCTGAGGTTTAACTCCTTCCTCCGCCGAGACAACAAGAACCGCTACATCAGCTACCATCGCACCGCGCGAGCGCATCCTGGAGAAGGCTGCATGGCCTGGGGTATCAAGGAAGGTAATTTTCCTTATCTCTCCGCTAGATGTCTTGTGCACAACCTCATAAGCCCCAAGATGTTGAGTTATTCCTCCAGCTTCTCCTGCAACCACATTGCTTTTTCGAATGTAATCCAAGAGTGCAGATTTGCCATGGTCAATATGACCCATAATTACGATCACAGGTGGGCGGGCATCAAGTTTTGTTATTTTCTCATTCATATTGCGCGGTTTTCAAACTATAGCAGAAAAAGAGTATTCTTTCCACGTAAATCTCTTTTTGACTACTATTATTCCTACCACAAAAGCTGTATAATCTGATCACAATTACGCAATGATTTATCGATGACAAAGTCTATAGACTCCACAATGGAAGAATTAAACAAGACACAACTTATGTTACTCGCCATATTTCTTAGTTTTATTACCTCGCTTGCGACAGGCATTGTTACTGTTACCCTACTAGAACAAACACCTGTCGCAGTCTCGCAGACGATAAATAGAGTAATAGAAAAAACAGTTGAACGGGTTGTGCCCGGAGAAAACAAGATTACGACTACAATTAAACAGGTTTTTGTGCCTGCCGAAGATCCGATAGCTTCAGCAATAAACAAAAGCAAGAATTCATTTGTAAAAATTGAACTTTCAGTGCCGAGCGAAGATTTTTCAACCACCGAAACGACAATTGTTAATTTAACCGGCGTTTTTGTAAGCAAGGATGGATATATACTTGCTCCGTCAGTCTTAAATGACTATGCATCTATGGCGATTAGCGTCATTGATCGAAATGCTAACAGATACCGTGTCGCGATAGTTGAAACTAAAAGCAAGGATTATTCTGTTTTAAAGATTGATCCGCAAGGAAAGAAACTTGATACGATAGACTTCGCGGCTAAGTATCCGGCACTTGGAAGTCAAGTCATTGGATACGGTTTCAAATCCAAGATTGAAACACTGGAGTTAGGTAGAATAATTGTTGTAGATAATTCACTGTCTACAACGTCGCCTGTAATATGGAGCAACTTGACGGTAAACTGGCCTCTCATATCTGATGACGGACTTTTGCTTGGCTTGAATCACAGGGATGGCAAGATAACCTTTATTGCGGAGATAGACGCATTGCTAAAGGCCACAAATCTTCAGAAATCAAAATTAAGTACCGACAATGCTACTTCTACCGCGATTTCAGAAAGTCAAAACGCCACCATTCTGGAGCCGTTAATCAACATAAGACAGTAAGAGGCCAGTCAATGGAGGCCTTAATTAGGTCATCCATTCAATGAGTTTATGCCGATTTGACCCACTTACTGGAGCAGTGTATAATTAATCGTTTACCCACATTACCCACATGCTACCATTTAGCAATTTCACATCTAAGGCAAGAGAAGTAATAAGAAAAGCTCATGAGCTGGTCATTGAACGTGGCCAGAACCAGGTGAATCCCTTACATCTTCTTGTTGCGTTGATTTTAAACGATGACAGTATCGTTGTATCCATACTTGAAAAACTTCAGGTAGATACAGCCCTGCTTACAGATCATCTCATAGAAACCATAGAGGTTCCCGAGGCTACGAACGTAGTGTCTCCGGCATATCAGATATATTTAACACCTGAGTTGGTAAGAGTTTTTGATATGGCCGGTAAATATGCCGGTATGCTCAAGGATGATTTCATTTCAAACGAACATCTATTCCTCTCCATGCTTGAAGTACAGAGTCAGGCTCGTGAGCTACTTGGAAGATTTAAAGTAAATAGGGATGACGTGCTTAGAATACTAGAAGAGGTTAAACACTCTAAAATATCTGAATCGACGCCAAGCAAAAAGCACAGAATACTTGAAAAATATACCAAAAATCTTACTAGGCTGGCGTATCAGGATAAGCTGGATCCCGTCATAGGGCGCGAAGAAGAGACGCGTCGCATAATGCAGATTCTTTCGAGACGAACAAAGAACAATCCGATTCTCATAGGAGAGGCCGGCACTGGTAAAACTGCAGTAGCCGAGGGACTTGCCAACCTAATCGCCAAAGGTGATGTTCCGGAATCACTTAAGGATAAAGAGATTATTTCTCTAGACATTGGTCTACTTGTGGCGGGTAGTAAATATCGAGGTGAATTTGAGGAGCGGCTGAAAAATGTAATGCATGAAATAGAGAGGTCAGATGGCAAAATAATTCTTTTCGTAGATGAGCTGCACACCATAATAGGAGCGGGGGCGGCTGAAGGCTCAATTGACGCATCGAATATGCTCAAGCCAGCACTTGCGCGCGGTGAACTTAAAATGATTGGCGCTACTACAATCAAAGAGTACCAAAAGCATATAGAGAGAGATCCAGCGCTCGCACGAAGATTCCAGCCTGTGTATATTGGAGAACCATCTACGGAAGACTCAATAGCAATCCTTCGTGGATTACGTGATAGATATGAGTTGCATCATGGTGTAAGAATTACAGATGACGCCATCGTGGCTGCTGTAGGCCTAAGCAGTAGATATATTACAGATAGATATTTGCCGGACAAGGCGATCGATCTTATAGATGAGGCAGCGGCATCCACAAGACTTCAGCTCGAGGATAAGCCTCTAACTCTTTCTGTTACTGATAAGAAGGTCATGCGACTTGAGATTGAGCGAGAGGCTATCAAAAAAGAGGTTGAGCTCGGTCAAAACAAGAAAGAGGCTAAAGCAAGACTGAAAGTAATTGAAAAAGAGATTGATATATTAAAAAAGGACACTGCTGAACTTGAGACTAAATGGAAAAATGAGCGTGAACTGATTTTATCTATTAGAGCGATCAAAAAGGAGCAAGAATCTATGCGACTTGAGTCAGAAGCCGCAGAACTAAAATCAGATCTTTCAAAAGCGGCGGAGATTCGCTATGGTAAAATCCCTCAAAAGGACAAAGAGTTGAGACAACTAGACGCCCAGCTTAAGAAGGCTCAGAGTTCTAACAAAATTCTGAAAGAAGAGATATCAGAAGAGGATATCGCAAATGTTGTCGCTAAATGGACTGGAATTCCTGTATTAAGAATGCTTGAGGAGGAGGCCAAGAAACTGGGGAGAATTGAAGAGGAACTACGCAAACGAGTAAAGGGACAGAATGAGGCGTTACGAAAGATTTCAGAGGCTGTAAAGCGCTCAAGAGCAGGCATCTCCGACCCGGATAGGCCTATTGGATCATTTATATTCATGGGACCGACCGGAGTAGGAAAAACAGAGCTTGCAAAAACCTTGGCCTCATTCATGTTTAATGACGAAAGGGCGATAATCAGGGTTGATATGTCTGAATTCATGGAGAGACATTCAGTCTCTAAACTTATAGGGTCTCCACCCGGATATGTGGGTTATGAGGAAAGTGGAAATCTTACTGAGTCTGTAAGGCACAGGCCGTATTCGATTGTGCTTTTTGATGAAATAGAAAAAGCGCACCCTGAAGTATTCAATATACTACTTCAAGTACTTGATAATGGTCGGCTCACTGATGCTAAGGGAAGAGTTGTCAATTTCAAAAATACGATCGTGATTTTGACATCGAACATTGGTTCTGAATTCATGAACAAAACAGGCGCTATTAGCTTCAGTGAAGCGAAGACTGTTGAAGACTACGAATCGTCAAAAGACAGGATAATGAATGAACTCAAGAATCACTTCAGGCCTGAATTTCTGAATAGACTTGATGATATAATCGTATTTCATGCGCTAAGTCCCGAAACGATAAGGAGTATAGTTGATATTCAAATCGCAGAGGTCACGAAAAGATTAATTGAAAAGGAGATCAAGTTTAATATTACCGTAAAAGCTTTGAGTTGGCTCGCCAAGGAGGGATATAGTGCGCAGTATGGCGTGAGACCGTTAAAGAGACTTATTCAGAGCAAAATACTGAACCCAATTTCTGAGTTCATAATAGCTCGTAGTATAAATGCAGGATCATCTGTTTTAGCTGATATAAACAAGGAAGGAAATATAATAGTTACAGTCCAAAAGAGCACTAGAGCGTCGCATCTATCAATGATGCAGGATATCGGAAAACACCACGAGCAGGAACATAGGAAGAAATAAGTAATAAGCGGCACAAACGTTTCTCGTTTGTTTAATTAATGCTGTAATCATACACTTTGCGCGAATCTTTTTCGAGCGGAAACTGGACGAATGAACCGAAGCCCCACGCACTGGCGAGTACGCCAGCAACACCAAAGAAAAATGTCTCTTGCTTTTTTGATTTGGCGGGGGTGAAATTTTTCTTGAAAATGGAAAGGACATTTTTCTTTGGAGTTCTGCCCTCCAAGTATTCGGGCAGTGCGTGGGGCTTCAATGCGGACGAAGTTTTGGCAAAACTATTTTTTGGGGAGGAAAGGATTTGCCAAAACTTCGGCTGATTTATTTTTGAATTCGGAAGTCGCAAATGGAAAAGGAGGGGTTTGGGGAGGAATTTTCCATTTGCTCC
>JACRKE010000025.1 GCA_016215335.1 Candidatus Vogelbacteria bacterium
ACTGAATCCGGCTAAAATGAAACGAGAAATTGACCTCCTTACCAAACAACTCTATGATATTCAAAAGCGATTCGGAAACTCGCAGAAATTAACAGAAAATGCTTGAGAGGTTCGGTGACGTTTTATTATTATCTACTGCGGAGTGTTTTGAATTACGAAATGATGAGCAAAACCGTTTTCTCCGAGGTCTTTCCTCGGGTACTCTCGAGGTGAGACCTCTGTGTATTGGAGAAAACAGGTTTTGTTGCTGATTTCGTAATTCAAAATTCAAAGTTCAAAGTAGGCTAGATTTGAAATATTGAAATTGATATTTGTATGCATACACAAGACTGCCTTGTGTATGAAAAAAAAGACGGCCGGCGCTCTCCCTGGGGGGAGCGCCGGCCTATGCGCCGTATCGGCAGTGCAGACCCGGCTAGTGTTTGGGTCCAAGGTTTACATCTTCGATTTTACCATTCTTGACCCAATCATTCTTTGTTCTCAACAACAAATCGTACAATCCACCGATTACGCCAAAGCGCTTCTTCTTGAATGCACCTGTCACGATTTCAAGGTATGTTGTGAGTGAATTGTCCTTGTAGAAGACTGCAATGCAGGGGCCAGTCTTGTCTGGAACTTGGACCTGACAGTGAAGGTGGGCAATCGTAGCTGAGGTCAGATCGAAGTCGCCACTTCTCATGACGAGGTTACGGCCGGTGAGATTGAAGTGCTTCTTGATGAATCGCTGTCCCTCTCCAAATTCGATCCATCCCTCATCCGTAATTTCGTCCGCATCAGTCCAGTGGGGTATGGCGACGAGCATCACCTGATTGGCTTGATGTGGGTATTTGCACGGATGATCCCACACTTGCCACAGTTTCCGCGGACTCTCCCATAGTACGATGTTCACAGGGTGAAGTGGCGGACAAAATGTGCATTTGCCTCTAGCGATGCCTTCCATAAGCCCACGCTGGAAATCACTTCGCGCGTTCTCAATTCGTCCCAGTTCTTCGGGCTTCTTGTTGTCTGACAAATTTATCGATCCTCCAATCTGCGCCTAGCGCATTAAATGAATTGTTACCGGCCTGCTAGTTCTTAGTCCACAGAAAATATACTCACGACTACACGTGAGTCAAATGTTCAAAGGGCTGACACTTGGAAGCTCGGCTTCCAAGTGTCAGCCAACTCTCGCAATCACTCCCGGCATGGTTTTCGGATTTTTGTACTCTTTGTGGTCTGGGTCCGATTGAATAATATGTGCATGCAGGTGATTCACAGATGCTCCGGTAAAATGAGTATCGCCGAAGCGGAGCATGAGTGAGCCGCCTTGAACATTTTTCTGTTTTGAAAGTTTTTTAATTGTTCGCTGAAGTTCAAGCCATGCGTCTTTTGTGATCTCCGAAATGTGCTCTATGTGCTTCTTGTGAATCAGAAGTAAATGATGCTTCACGGCTGTGTATGGATACATATTCTTGGTCACGAGCCAAAACTTACCTTTCATTTCGATAGGATTTTTGTGATACTTTGCTAACTTGTCAGGACAAAAAGGGCATACACCATCTTTCACAATATTTGAAATGACGCTATGGTAGCTGTGACCTGGGCGCGCGTTATTTAAATCAACAAAATTCTTTGGAGTTTTGTGTTTTGAGCTTTGTGCTTTCATTAATTTAAACCGGTGTCGGTATCAACATTTTCTCGTGTGGCTTATAATCCGCGAGATCGAACTGTTTTGGGCGAATAGCAAAAATGTTTTTGAGCTCGGTATTCATGGTGACTGTTGGGAGTTTTCTTGGTTCGCGTTCGATAAGTTGCTTCACAAACGGAATCTGACTTTCGTAAATGTGCGCGTCGGAAATTGTGTGAATCAGACGCACGAATTTGTAGCCTAGAACTTGCGAAACTGCCATTCCAAGCGAAGCGTATTGTACAATGTTGAATGGCACGCCTACCGGCATGTCACCTGAGCGCTGGAAGTGGTGTAGTGAAAGTTCTTTTTTATCAGGCGAAATCATGAAGTGAAGCCAACCATGGCAGGGAGCTACGACAACTTTCCGTGGTGGTAAACCTTTGTGCTGAATGGTGTAAGGCGGAATCCAAGGAGAGATAATATGCGTGCGCAGAAATGGTCGCTCCTTCATCTGCGCCATTACTTCTTTGAATTGGTTGAAGGGTTCTCCGATTGGATTCGGGAAATCATGAAAGGCTGCACCGTAAGAGCCCGGACCAAGATCACCTTCTGGTAATTTGAAAATGTCACACTTTTCTTTAGTCACCCACTTCTTCCACCACTTGCACCCGTATTTCTCGAGACCAGTCTGTGTGTGTTCGCCATTAAGAAACGCAGCGATTTCACCGATGGCCCCAGCCATGAAGTTGCCTGACATGTCGCGCTCGGTGATAAGAGGGAAGCCATTTTCCATTTCGTATCGAAGTTGAACGCCTACAAGCATCTTTGAGCGTCCGCCCTGAATTGGATTCACCCACTCGCCTTCCTTTAGAATTTTCCTAAGCACATCCCGATATTGAGTATCTGGCTTTCTCGACTTGAACGATTTGTATGCGTAGATGTTTTTTGACATGTTGTTTTTGTAATGATTTTTCTGAATTATATTCTTCCACCTACAGCTCTGCCATATTGTCACTCTGTGAAGCCGTGGTATATTACAGAAATGATCCTGTCCCTCATCGTTGCGTACGATAAAAACCGCGTCATTGGCCACGGAGGCAACTTGCCTTGGAATATTCCCGCTGACATGCGCTATTTTCGAGACGTGACGCGCGGTAAACCTGTAATAATGGGGCGCAAAACGCACGAATCTATAGGTCGTGCATTGCCGAAGCGCGCAAATATTGTGGTGACGCGGCAGATTGAATATAAACCAGCCGAGGGATGTGTGGTCGCGAGATCGCTTGAAGAAGCCGTTGAAATCGCTAAAGAAGCGGCACAAGAAGTAACCGCCTCGGCTGAAGGCTTCGGCGAGTCAAAGGAAGTAGTGGTTATTGGCGGGGGAGAGCTCTATCGTCAGGCGTTGCCACTTGCAGACAAAATTTACGCGACAGAAATAGAAGCCGAATTTCCAGGCGACACTACATTTCCAATTATAGACATGGAAGAATGGCAGATTGAATCTGAGAAAAAACAAAAAGACGCGGATACGGCTAATCTGAATATAAATTTTGTTACACTTCTGAGAAAGAAATAGGGAAATGGTGTCGGACGCTGTTTACCTATTTCATTTTTTCAACTAAATAAATATAAAATAAATTAAAGATGGCCGGCCCCTGCTGGGGCCGGCCTGACTTGTCGAAAACTCGACTACGCACTGCGAAGCTTGTCACACACGATCTTCAGAAGCGCGATGGCAGTCTGCTGTCGGCTCAAATTCGATGTGTCGATGACACTACCCTTATCAAGCGAGAATTCTCGAAACGAAGTCGGGAACACTTGGTGAAGAGCAGCCAGAAGCTCCTTATTCACCGTGTCGCCCTCGTTGTGGACTAGTTTCCACATTGCTTCACGCTTGAGCGCGATTCCTGGCGAGCAAGTGAGCAAGAAAGCGTGGTCGATCATCTCATGAAAAGTGTTCTGCGTCAGATAACCAACATTTCTCTCCGCGTCCTCACTAGACACCTTGTTGATCGCGGCGAAGGTTCTGAACCAGCAAGCCCTGTCGAATGGTCCGCGGTCTAGAAGTAGCACATCGATATGCGGGTCATCCGTAAATTGTGTGAGAACCTCCACGGCGTAGGCGCCAAGTGCGACATTGTATCGCATGGTACTACGCTTCAGGTGCTTCGGTACTACTACAGGACCTTCGGGTGGAGTATGGGTGAGCAGCCTATGACGCCGGAAGAAGTGATCAACAATCTCGATTACAGTTGTCTTGCCAGCGTTCGGCAGACCTGCGATCTCAATTGTGAGCGGCCTGCCCGCTCGTTGCTTGAACCTCTTCACGCCGTCAATAATGGCATTTCCCATAGAGGAAATGAAATCCTCCAACTCTTTGTCGATTTGCACTCTAGTCTCCTCTCAAGACGTAAATTTATGCATAATTGTCCAATGTTCTGATGGAATAATATGCTACAAGCACCTGGGAGTCAAAGAAGTGTTGCTCCAACTTCTTTCCATGAAGACAATATTGGGATCCCTGAATTCACAATGATCTTTTGTTCTCGGGCTAGATTGTAATTATCAAAAAAAGCTCCGGTAGAAAATTCATTGACCTTTTCAGCAACTTGAATTTTATCGTCCAAATACCAATCTAATCTCATGTCTAATATCTTTTGAATTTTGCTTCCAGTGTCCGCCGTAAATATAATATTGTTTTCTTTGAAGCCAGTTTTTTCAAAGAAACGTTCTTTCGTTAGATACTCAAGCGCATATTTCTCGTGGCCGTCCCTCCTGGCACATACAATATAAAGATCTCTATATTTGTTAATAAGTTCCTTGATTGTGTCTACGGCATCATCAAAAAAGACTGCATCAAAGGTTCTAATCGAATATATCTCTTCCTGAATAGATTCCTTTAGTTTTTTCGGGATAAAATTTGACCAGACGTTACTGTTCGTCTGAGCCTTTTCAAGGAGGACGCCCTCAGCCTTTGCTAAATCAATAATAGTCTCCGAATGGTCAATCATCGTTCCATCAAAATCTAATCCAATTTTTTTGTATTTTACTTGCATTTAATTATGCGTCAGTTTTACTGAACAATATAACACGCTCGAACTACTTTTACCTTTTTCTTGCGTATGGTATCGTTTAAAAATGGAAGAAAATGTAAAAAACTTGACTGCCAATGAGCGTGAGTTACGCATTCTTAAATTCTGGGAAGAGAATAAGATGTTTGAAAAGTCTCTTGAGAAAACAGCTAGCAAAGGTGCCGCCTCCGCCAAAGGCTCCGGCGAGCCAAAGGAGTTCGTCTTTTACGAAGGTCCGCCGACGGCAAACGGAAAACCTGGCATCCACCATCTCGAAGCACGCGCGTTCAAGGATGTAATTCCGCGCTACAAAACCATGCAGGGTTTCCATGTGCGAAGAAAAGGCGGATGGGATACTCACGGACTTCCTGTAGAGCTTCAGGTTGAGAAAAAACTCGGTCTCAATTCAAAAAAAGCCATTGAAGAGTACGGTATCGCAAAATTTAACAAAGAGTGCAAGGAAAGCGTCTGGCAGTATCTAGAAGATTGGAACAAATTTACGACACGCATCGGCTTTTGGGTTGATCAGAAAAATCCGTACGTTACTTATGAAAACAACTACATTGAATCAGTTTGGAATATTGTAAAGACTGTAAACGAAAAGAAGTTACTTTTTAAAGACTACAAAGTAGTGCCATGGTGTCCGCGTTGTGGCACCGCGCTTTCGTCGCATGAGCTAGCACAGGGATATCAGGATGATAAGGATATTGCGGTGAAGGTGAAATTCAGGGTGATTGAAGGAAAAGCACGAAGCACTAAATCTGAAGCACGAAACAAGCACGAAGCACTAAATTCAAATATACAAACTGGGAATACGTACATTTTGGCTTGGACGACGACTCCGTGGACGCTACCGGGGAATGTCGCCTTGGCGGTAGGAGAAGAGATTGAATACGTGAAGGTTAGAAGTCAGAATCTGGAAACTGGAATCTTGAATAATTACATACTTGCAAAAGCAAGACTGGATACGCTTGGCGCGCCTTATGAGATAATTGAAAAACTCAAAGGCAGAGATTTGCTAGGGCTCGAGTATGAACCGCTTTATCCGTTTACCGAAAATTTGATCGAAGGCAGTGAGAAAGAGAAAATGGTTAATGCTTATAAGATTTATCCCGCGAAATTTGTAACCACAGAGGACGGTACAGGCGTAGTGCACACTGCCGTCATGTACGGTCCCGACGACTTTGAACTCGGTAATCTAGTCGGCCTTCCGAAGCACCACTTAGTAAAACTGGATGGAACCTTTGTTCATGGCACAGGATTTCTCGAAGGCCGATTTGTAAAAGATGAGGCGGTTGCCGTCGACATAATCAAAGATTTGGCGCACCGAGGGCTACTCCTCAAGAAAGAAAAGTACGAACACACTTATCCGCACTGCTGGAGATGCACGACACCACTCATCTATTACGCGAGAGACTCATGGTATATTCGCATGTCATCCCTTCGCACCGAACTCGTAAAAGAGAATGAAGGAATCAACTGGGAGCCTGATTATATTAAAGAAGGGAGATTTGGTGAGTGGCTTCGTGAGATTAAGGATTGGGCCATCTCTCGCGAGCGTTACTGGGGAACACCTTTGCCTATTTGGACTACCGAGAGTGGAAAGATAGAAGTCATCGGAAGTATTGAGGAGATAAAAAAGAAAGTTAAAAAGTCAGGCAACAAATACATTCTGGTCCGTCATGGCGAGTCCGAGGCGAATGTTCTGGATATTTTCAATTGCGATCCTACGGCTCCAGTGCATCTCACTGAAAAAGGCAAGACAGAGGTTAAAGATTTGGCTGCCAGATTAAAGAGTTCAAAGATTGATCTGGTGGTTTCATCTGACTTTGTTCGCGCCAAAGAGACGGCGAAGATTATTTCAGACCATCTAGACATTTCGGGAGAGAATCGACTTACTGAAGCTCGTTTCGGTGAAGTAAATTTTGGAGAATTCAACTTAAGACCGACTTCGGAATATAGGGGCTTTTTCAAAACGCCGGAGGAGCGGATGACTATAACTCCCGCCGGAGGCGAGTCATACATGGATGTGCGCAAACGTGTGATGTCTGCCCTGGAAGACATGGAAACAGCATACAAAGATAAAACTATTTTGATTGTCGGTCACGGCGGTCCACAATGGACTCTGGTCAACGGTTGTCATGGCGAGACTGCGAAAGAGATGGCGAAAGAGGCTCAAAATGGCGCGAGTATCAAATTGGGAGAGATATATAATATTGACTACTCGCCATTTCCCCACGACGAAGATTTCGTCCTCGACTTGCACAAACCATACATAGACGAGATAGAACTTGTCTCGGATTCCGGCGAGCCGATGAAAAGAGTGAAGGAAGTAATGGATGTCTGGTTCGACTCGGGGGCCATGCCTTTTGCGCAGGATCACTATCCTTTCGACACCAAAGAACCAATTTATCCTGCGGACTTCATCTCTGAAGCCATAGATCAAACTCGCGGTTGGTTCTATACGCTTCATGTAGTCGGTATTCTCATGGGACGTGGCAAGGCGTACAAAAATGTAATCTGTCTCGGACACATCTTGGATGCGCAGGGTAAAAAAATGTCGAAGTCGGTCGGGAATGTTGTAGACCCTTGGCTCATGATGGAAAAATACGGCGTCGATACGCTAAGGCTCTGGATGTATTCAGTTAATCAACCCGGTGAATCGAAGAATTTTGATGAAAAGACAGTAGCTGAGCTTCATAATAAATTTTTCAACCTGCTTTACAATGTTCTCGCATTCTACGAATTGTATGCAGGGACACCCGGTGTCCGGATGCATTTGGACACCGGGTGTCCAAAATCTTCGAATGTTCTCGATCAGTGGATAGTGGCTAAGCTGGACGATTTAATTCAATCAATCACAGAAAGCATGGATGCGTACCAAACCTTCGGGCCGGTTCGCATGACAAAAGACTTTATAGACGATCTTTCAACTTGGTATCTGCGTAGAAGTCGTGACAGATTGAAAGATGGAGACAAGGATGCCAAGGCGACGCTTCACTATGTTTTAATTACGCTTTCTAAACTAATTGCTCCATTTGCACCATTTGCCGCCGAAGATATTTGGCTAAGACTTAGAGATGATGGTGATCAAGAAAGTGTGCATTTGGCGGAGTGGCCAGAATTGGAAACTAGAGACTGGAAAATGGAAACTGGAATAATTCAGGACATGAAGCTAGTGCGGGAGATCGTTACAATGGGCCTCGAAGCTCGCGCTAGGGCAAATATAAAAGTCCGCCAGCCCTTGTCTTGTATCAAGCTACTAGCTACTAACTACCAACTACCAGCTACTTTTTTGGAACTCATAAAAGAAGAGCTTAATGTTAAAGAAGTTGTATTTGTTGATTCATTGGAAACTCCAGTCGAGCTTGATCTGAAAATTACTCCCGATCTGGATGCCGAAGGCAATGTACGTGAGCTTATGCGTTCAATTCAGGAAATTCGTAAAACGAGTGGTCTACAACCGCAGCAAGAAATTAATCTTACTCTACCCGAGCGATACAAGACCAATGTACTCAAGTTTGAGCAGCTACTTCAGAAAACTCTAAAAACAAAGCAGATTAAATTTAGAGACCAGTCAGATCCTACAATCGAGGTGGTTTAGCTATGTATCGTATCTATACGTCAGAGGCTTTTATTTTGAATGCGCGAATTCAAGGCGAGGCGAATTTGACCGTGAATGCTCTTACTAGAGATTACGGACTCATTCGAGCCATGGCACAGGGTGCGATGTTTATTAAATCCAAGAATCGATTTTCTCTACAAAAACTTGCCTTGAGCGAACTTTCATTTGTGCGAGGTAAAGAGATTTGGAGAATCACCACCACAAGGCCGATTAGTGCCGTTCACACGTTGTGCCGAGAGTCAAAATCTTCAATGGCCAGAGTTTTCTCAATTGTGGAACGACTGGTGCATGGCGAAGAGAAAGATCAGAAACTTTTTGAACTATTGCTCGATTACTACGAGTTTATAAGTAATAACGATACTTATGATCATAAATCAGAACTAGTAATACTATTTAGAGTTTTGCACCACCTCGGGTATATAGGCGATTTATACGAATTCAGAGAGTTATTGTTAAGTGAGAAGATTAGTGCGACACTTCTCAACTCAATTTATGGCAAAGAGAGAGATGTACGAAATATTATTGAACACTCACTTACTGCCACACAGTTGTAGATGTGGTACAATATTTAGATGTCGAATGAGTTAAACGAAGGCAGGCTTACAAAGGCCGAAGAGATATTGAATAACCCTCAATCCGGAACTTTAGAGCGTAGGAGAAGTGGAGTAATTGAAAATCCACCCGAAATAGAACACGCATGGAATCTTAAAAAAAATGATATGGGCACAAGGAAAAAAATAAAAGGTGCGAAATTCGTATTCATGATTGCCGCTCTATTCTTTTTGGTCGCCATAGGGATTGCGGCATTTATGTATTCAGGTGGCGGAAATGTTGTTTCCGGCAACAATATAGACATAGCTTTGGGCGGACCGCTTAGCGTAAAGGGGGGAGAAGAGGTTACTTTTAATTTGTCTATAGTGAATAATAACAGTATTGGGTTAGAACTAGCCGATATTACAATGACTTTCCCTGAAGGCACGAGGACTGCCGATTCTAAGTCGCTTACCTACTATCGAAAGAGCATTGGCACCATCGGTTCAAATCAGTCAACGAATGAAACCATTAAGGCTGTATTTTACGGCAAAGAAAATACAGATAAAGTCGTGGCGGCAAGTTTGGAGTACAGAATTGCGGGTTCCAATGCTATTTTTGCCAAGGAGAAAAAGTTTTATTTTAAAATGGAAAGCTCCCCACTCACCATAACGTTAGACGCTCCGGCTGACGCGAACTCGGGACAGGAGATTATTTTAAATTTAAGAGCCGTCTCAAATTCAAAGACACCGATAAAGGGTTTGATCATGCAGTTGCGTTATCCACCAGGATTTATTTTTAAGTCATCAGTACCGAATCCAATATCCGGTTACACAGATACTTGGAACATCGGAGATATGCAGGCAGAAGGACAAAGAGCTGTAGTCGTTAAGGGTATCGTAAATGGGCAAGATGATGAGGTCAAAAGTTTCAACGTTACCGTGGGAACTGTTGCCGAGAGTGACTCGAGTAAGATTGGCACGGCATACAATCAAGCAAGTCAGACTATAATGATTAAGAGACCTTTTGTAGGTCTTCACATCGGCATAGATGGAGCCGATGTTTCCGGCGATACGTTTACGGCAGAAAGTTCGACTGTACTTAGAAATTCGATCACTTGGAGTAATGACATGCCGTCTAGAATTATGGACGGTGAGCTTGTGGCAAAATTATCCGGATTGGTTTTGGACCAAAGTTCCGTGAATGTGGATGATGGATTTTACCGTTCGGGCGATAACACAATCATCTGGGATAAATCGACTTTGCCCAGTATGGCTGAAATAGCTTCAGGCGCAAAAAATAAATTAGACTTTACTTTTCAAACTTTACCTCTCATTACTTCGGGCAATTCTATTTATCCAAATCCGGAAATAGACATAGATTTCGTGTTCACCGGCACCAGGGTCGCAGACTCTAGCGGTAATGCGGGACGAGTTGAGACCAAGGTTTCGAAGAAAATTAAATTCAGCACAGTGGCACAGTTGGTGTCACGTTCCGTCCACTATGTTGGCCCGATTCCGAACAGGGGACAGTTGCCGCCGAAGGTGGGCGCAGAGACTACTTACACGGTAATATGGTCGCTTGTAAATTCCTCAAATAATCTTTCTGGTGCGGTGGTGAAGGCAAGCTTGCCAAGCTACGTGAAGTATACTGGGCAGTTCCTTCCAAGCTATGAGAAAGTCGCATATGATGGAAGGACGGGGCTCGTAACATGGGATGTCGGAAATCTTAAAGGTGGAACCGGACTTACTCTTCCGGCGAGGGAAATTGCATTCCAGATAGCGTTGACTCCAAGTATTAGTCAGTCGGGTCTTGTGGTTCCATTGACGGGCGACTCCACGCTCACGGGAAAAGATGATTTCACCGCCGTGCAAAGAACAAATTCGAAACGTGGGCTTACCACAGAACTGACAACCGACGAACGATCAAGAGACGGGGAGTATCGGGTGGTGCAGTAAATCAATCAAGTTGTTGATTTGACTTTTGACATTTGACCAGTAAAAATGCACATATGCAAGAACTGACCACTATGGAGAAGATTGTTGCGCTTTGTAAGCGGCGCGGTTTTATCTATCAAGGCTCGGAGATCTATGGCGGTATGGCAGGCATGTACGACTTTGGTCCGTACGGAGTAGAACTTCTTAATAATCTGAAAGCGGCTTGGTGGAAAGAGCACGTTCAAATTCGCGAGAACTACTTCGGACTCGACTCGGCGATGTTTAAGGACCCGCGCGTGTGGGAAGCCTCTGGTCATACGAGTGGTTTTTCTGACCCGCTTTCGGAGTGTAAAAAATGCAACACCCGCATTCGTGTTGATAAAGAGCTTGAGAATGTGGGGGTGGTCGCTGATGAGAAGATGTCTGAAGTTGAGCTTGGGGCGCTCTTTACTGAACACAAGGCAAAGATACATTGCCCGAAATGCGGGACAAACGAATTCACGCCGGTGCGAGCCTTCAATCTTTTGGTCAAAACAAACATGGGCGATTTTACTGGAGAGAATCAAGTGCCCGTATATCTCCCTGGGGAAGCCTGCCAAGGCATATACCTTAATTTCAAAAACGTCATCGATACCACGCGCGCGAAGGTGCCGTTTGGCATCGCGCAGATCGGCAAAGCATTCCGTAACGAGATTTCACCGCGCAATTTTCTCTTCCGGACTCGGGAATTGGAGCAAGCAGACACGCAATTTTTTGTACGTCCGCACGAAAACAAGGACGCGTATGAGAGAATTAAGCGGGAGCGTTTTCAGTGGTATCGCAATATGGGTATACGTGAAGATAACTTGCGCTGGAAACAGCATGCGAACCTGGTCTTCTATGCTTCAGATGCTTGGGATATCGAGTACAATTTTCCTACGCTCGGTTTTGATGAATTGGAGGGTATCCACGATCGGACGGATTACGATCTGACCCAGCACGGCAAATATTCAGGTGTCGATCTTTCTTACACTGATCCGCACACGGGAGAAAAATATGTCCCGTGGATTTTGGAAACTTCCGTGGGGCTGGGACGAATGTTTCTCGCCTTCCTTTCGGATGCATATACCGAAGATAAACTTGGTGGTGAAACGCGAACGGTGCTTAGGCTGGCTCCGTCCCTAGCGCCCATTAAGGTTGCTGTATTTCCGCTTCTAAAAAACAAACCTGAACTTGTTAGCAAAGCCAAAGAGATTTACAAAACCCTTCAGCCCATATTCATGACTGAGTTTGATGATAATGGAAATGTGGGAAAACGTTACCGCAGACAGGATGAGATCGGAACACCATATTGCGTGACTGTAGATTTTGAAAGTCTGGAAGACGGGACTGTTACTATTCGAGACAGGGATACTGGAAGCCAAGAGCGGGTAAAAATCGATAAGCTCACCGCAGTTCTTCTAGACAAACTCAAAAGCTAGCGTAAAAACGTCTTAAAGCGTAAGATATTTAGATGCCACTAAACGAAAAAAGCTTACTTACGGTGAGCACCGGAACCATGATTAGAGCTGGCCTTGTTGTAGTTTTTTTTGCAATATTTTTCGCTTTGAGCGATGTGATCCTTCTTATTTTAACGGCGATTGTGATTGCGTCCGCCATTGAGCCGTTTGCGAAGAAATTGACTTCATACCATGTCCACAGAACCGTAGCAGTGCTCCTAATTTATCTCATCGTTATTGGAATATTCGGGGGAATTATTTTCTTTTTCCTGCCGCCTCTTTTTGATGATGTAGCCCAGTTGTACAGAGCCTTCCCACAGATTGCAAAGGATTCAAGCCTTCTTACCCCGGTGTTCGAAAGATTTCCGAGCATAAGCGAGTATTTTAAAAGTGGTTTTTCCGTAACGGAAATCTTGCCGGGGAGTGCAGAAGTAGCATCTGATATAGGTAGTAAGCTTATCGGAACGGCTAGCGCAATTTTTAAAGGATTTGCTGGATTTGTACTAATGATCGTCCTTTCTTTTTATCTAGCGGTACAGGAGGACGGAATTACCAATTTCTTAAGACTTATATCTCCTCCCAAGCACGAAGAGTATATAGTGAGTTTATGGAAACGATCCAGACACAGAATAGGGCTTTGGATGCAGGGGCAGCTATTGCTTGGAGTTCTTATAGGCGTGTTTGTCTATCTGGGCCTTGCCATATTCGGCATCAAGTATGCTTTATTGCTCGGAGTTATCGCCGGAATATTTGAAATAATTCCTGTCTTCGGACCAATTATGGCGGCGGTACCGGGAGTACTTGTCGGATTTTCGAGCAGTCTTGCCACGGGACTGTTTATTCTCGCTTTCTATATCATCATCCAACAGTTTGAAAATCATCTTATATACCCGCTTGTGGTCAGAAAAATTGTAGGAGTGCCTCCGCTCCTCGTCATAATAGCGCTTGTGGTTGGCATGCAGCTCGCAGGTTTTCTCGGAGTAGTGCTCGCGGTGCCGGCGGTTACGGTAATAGTGGAGCTTGTCGATGATTTTGAAAAACACAAGAGAAGTTTGAGCGCACTCAAAGAGAATAATGGATAAGAGAATTTATATCACTACCACGTTGCCATACGTGAACGCGAAGCCTCACATGGGGCACGCGCTTGAATTTGTGCGCGCCGATGTGTACGCGAGATATTTCAGAAAAGTCGGATACGAAGTTTTCGCCAACTTCGGCACTGACGAGCATGGCAAAAAAATTTATGAAAAGGCTGTTGAAGCAAAACAAACGCCGCAGGAGTATGTGGACTTTTATGCCGGAAAGTTTTTGGAAATTAAAAAACTTCTTAATTTATCTTTTGATAACTTCATACGCACTACCGATGCGAATCATGTAGACGCCGCAATCGAGTTCTGGAAAGTGTGTTGGAATAATGGAGATATATACAAAAACAAATACAAAGTTAAATATTGTGTCGGTTGCGAGCTTGAGAAACAAGACTCGGATCTCGTAAATGGTGAATGTCCGGATCATCTTGGAAGAAAGATTGAAGAGATTGAAGAAGAGAACTACTTTTTTAGATTTTCAAAATACGAGAAGCAGTTGCTAGAACTTTACGCAAAGAATCCGGATTTTGTGGTGCCGGAGAGCAGGTTTAATGAGATCAAGGCTTTTGTGTCGCGAGGACTTTCTGATTTTTCGGTTTCGAGACTTAAATCCAAAATGCCCTGGGGTATTGATGTTCCGGGGGACCCAGAACAAGTTGTTTACGTCTGGTTCGATGCGCTTGTGAATTATATTGCTGCTATCGGTTGGCCCGTGGACATGGAGAAATTCGAGAAATGGTGGCCGGTAGTGCAGTTTTGCGGCAAGGACAATCTTCGGCAACAATCAGCAATGTGGCAGGCCATGCTTATGTCTGCAGGGCTTCCACCGTCCGAGAAGATTTTTATAAATGGCTTTGTTATTAGCGGCGGCCAGAAGATGAGTAAGACTATTGGGAACACTATTGATCCGGTAGAACTTGTCGAAGGTTATGGAACTGATGCTTTGCGCTACTATGTGACTCGCGGAATGTCCATTCATGAAGACTCGGATATGACGGAGGAGACTTTTAAATTGGCTTACAATTCAGGTCTCGCCGGCGGGGTAGGGAATCTTACCAATCGAATACTTAAGATGGCGGAGGATTGTTTGAGCGAACCGCATGTGCCGAAAGTGGGTGAATACGAAGATAATTTCAAAAAACTTGTCGAAAGCTACAGACTGAACGAGGCAATGGATTTGATTTGGAAGAAGGTTACAGAGCTAGATCAACGAATTCAAAAAGATCAGCCATTCAAACTAGTAAAGACCGATAAGGAGAAAGCAGCCCAAGTCGTACGTGAGCTCATTGATGGTCTGGCGTGGATAGCAGAACATCTAGAAATTTTTCTGCCGGACACTTCGGCAAAAATGGCGCAGGCGATCAAGAAGGGTAAGAAACCAGAAGTTCCACTTTTCGCCAGAAAAGATTAGTCGCCACAAGAGTAGAAATACTTGATCACGACAAAAGTGTTCATTGATTCACCGCCGGCCTCGTGCCGGCGGTTACTTATGCTAGAATTATTCATATGCAATTAAAATACATCGACGTTCATTCACACCTGCAGTTTTCAGCTTTTGATGCCAATCGAGAGGAGATTTTGGAGCGCATGCGCGCTGCTTCCGTAGGAACAATTGTTGTAGGAACTCAAAAAACCACCTCAAAATCATCAATCGAATTGGCACATAGGACTTATCCACATACAGAGGGTTCCCCTCTGTATGTGGATAAGATGTGGGCAACAGTGGGCTTGCATCCTATACATACTTCTAAATCGTTCCATGACGAAGCTGAACTCGGTGGCGGGGAAGCGGCGAAGGCTTTCACTTCACGTGGTGAAATTTTTGACTACGACACTTATTTGGAGATGGCACGAGATCCTAGGGTTGTTGCAATAGGCGAGTGTGGTCTTGACTACTACGAGCAAGTTGATGCTGAGGATCGTGAGACTAGGCTTGGAGCAGATTGGCGAGAGCGACAAATCGATGCATTCTTGGGCCAGATTAAAGTTGCAAACGAAGTGAGGAAGCCCCTCATGTTGCATATTAGGCAAGTTAAAGGCTATGGAGGTGGCAAGGCCTACGATGATGTGCTCGAGTTGCTCAAAAAATATTCAAAAACCCAAGCTCACGTGCACAGTTTCTGTGGGGACCCGGAAACTGCAAAAAAGTTTATAGACTTCGGTTGCACTCTCTCGTTTACCGGCGTTATTACATTTAGGCCTGAATACGCTGAAGCGGTCAAAGCCGTACCGCTCGATCGTATAATGGCTGATACCGACAGCCCTTACCTTTCACCTGTGCCTTACAGGGGTAAACAGAACGAGCCCGCTTACGTAGTTGAAATAATCAAGAAAATCGCTGAAATCAAGGAGTTGGATTTCGAAACAGCGAGAACCGCAATTTTAGAAAACTCATTTAGAGCCTTCAAGCTCGAACATCGTTAGTTTCAACTTTTCTTATCATCCGAATCAGTTTAATTGAATCGGCGGGTCTGTCTTCGAGTGTTGGGTCAATCATTTTTTCGTCATTGCTTACGCAGATTATTGTAAGTCTAGGATTCGATAGGTGAAGTTCGTAGATCATTTTTCTCACTTCTGAAGCTATATTTGGATCAAGGCCATTAGTCGGTTCATCAAGAAGTAAAATTTTGGGTTTTCTCAAAAGTGCTCTTGCTAGAGCGAGTTTGGTTCGTTCTCCTTTTGAAGGTTTTAACGGGGGCGGCAAGTCTATGCTCGCACTTAAATAGGGTAGTCCAACTTTGTTTAAGACTTCTTTGATTTCGTTCTCTGAACTCTCTTCGGCATTCCACATTGTGAGATTTTTCTTGAGAGAGACGTCATTTAGAAAGTTCGGTTCGACATTCGCGTAACCCATTACAGTGTAAAGTGAATCTCTCCCATAATGTTTAATATTCTCTACATCAACTCCACCGAGTAAGACTTCGCCGTGTTCCGGATTGTATAGTCCAAGCATGCTCCGGAGCAAGCTTGTTTTGCCTGAAGCATTATCGCCGCCTATTACTACATATGAGCCAAATGGAATGGTTTCAGAAACAGCTTCGCGCATATATTTGTGGTGAACATCATTTAGTACTATATTCAAGTTTTCGAGTTCGCTCACACTGGTTCTTGCCGCCTCAACTGGTCCATCCGGTTTATCAAGTTCTTCATATTTACCTAATTTCTCTTCGAGTCTTCTAATCTTTTCGACTTTATCCGGTAAGGTATTCATCCATGCATCTAATATCTTATTGAGACTTTTTTTCAGGTAGCCGATTGATTCAATGCTTGCAAGAACGTCGGGACCAGTCAATTTGCCTTGCAGGTATCTCACGTACCCAACTGTTGCTATTAAAACTTTTGCCAGTTTATTAAGACTCCTTTCCACAAGCCACTGTTTTTGGTTTTCCAGCCACCTGTCATCTGAGTTAATAGTAGCTTCTCGCTGTATTCCGAGAAATTCGCCCAAGACAGATTCTTGTAAAGGGGAACTTTTAACTTCTTCTAAGGCGGCTGTAAGCCCATCTATTCTCTTCTTGGACCTAGCTTGATCGTGATTTTGTTCCTTCTGCGCTCTTCTCTTTGAGTCAGCTTCAGCCTTATTCGCGTATAGATTGATAGGCAGATATACCAGACCTGAAATTCCTGTTATTGGGTCTATTTTTGTAATTAATGTGAGCGATGTAATAAGGCCTGCTATAGCCGGTAACTGATGTATGAATAGTTCTTTAATCAGATCTACCGATGCCTCTATACCATCATGTAAAATCATGGCCTCTTTAGGATCGTCCTTTTTTCTAAGTAGCTCTTCAAAACTTACATAGAACAAATAGTGCGTAATCCTTTCTTGTATTTCTGCCTTTATTTCGCGCTCAATCGAATGTGACACATCTCTTGATTTGACGTCAATCCAGTCAGATAACCCTCTTACCATCTCGTGTTCAATGAAGGCGGCGAGATTTAGTTTTCCATCCACAATAATCCTACTTGAAAAAAATGGTGATATCTTCTCCATTACTTCAGATAGAAAATAGCCAAGCGAAATCTTGCTTGCCTTGCCGGCGAACTTGTCCAGTTTATAAGTTTTCCACAGTTCTCCAGCCACCTGAATAATGTCCGAAACGTTGTAACCATTTTTGTATTTAGTTTTTCCGCCGTGAAGTTTGGCAAGAATATGCAATTCAGTTTGACTCAGGCCGTAGTTTGATTTGACTCTGCTTGAAAAAGCCTGGATGGCCGCCTCGTCAGGAGTCGCATTGTTTCTATCGAATTCAGTGAAATCTTTTAGAATTGAACTCGTATTGACCGCTCTCGCCATGGACTCAAAATATTGCCAGCATACGCTTTCAATGTACCCGATCTGTTCATTGGTCAGTTCAGGATTGTGTCTTTTTACATCACTTACGACTATCTCAAGCCACGAATTTATTAAGCTTTCGAACTCTCGAGAATTCACATTTATGGCCTCGCGTTCTGATACATTCTCGCCATTTTCTATGCTAGTAAAAAATCGAATTCTCTCTATTATGGCGTTATATTTATCTATAGTTGCTTGTTCCAGAATATCGCTTAATCTCACCTCTTTGTAATGCTCCCTGCTCTCGCTGTTTTCTGTATCAAGCGACTTATTCATCGCAGATACGAGGGTGTGTCGAAGTGACTTCGCATGGTGGGCCAGAGATAATTTTTGATCTCCCTTGTCACCTGCTGTATTTCGAGTTTTCCGCCTTACGAGTTCCTCATGTATTTCTTCAAATTGTTCAGAGCTACCCATATGCTCATCATTATACATTAAGCCTTTATTAAATGCCTATACTGTTGCGTTTAGTAACTAGATTTGATACCATAGCTTCACTTATGGACGACGAGACAAAACTATACGAAATAGGTTATTTACTGCTCCCGATGCTCTCGGAAGAGTCGGTTCCTGCGGAAATGGAGGCCATTCGAGGAATAGTTGAAAAACAAGGAGGCGTTATCGAATCTGCCGAAGTACCTAAATCGCGTCCTCTGGCGTATCCAATTTCGAAAAAGATTGCAAACAAGCGTCAAGAATTTACACAGGCCTATTTTGGATTTATTCAATTTAAAGTGATCTCGGAAGTCGTACCTTCCATAAAAAGCGAAATCGAAAAGCTCGATAATATATTACGCATGATGCTTGTCGAGACCGTAAAGGTGGTACCTGTCGTAAGAAGAATTCCAACTCCGCAGATTGATACTGAATTAAAACCGGAAAGCGTAAAAGACGTTTCGAAAGAATCCAAAACAGTGGAACCTCTCACTTCCGAGCAGATTGACAAGGAGGTGGAAGGTTTGATTGCCGAAGTGTTATAATACAAAACATGTATTTAAACAAAGCATTGGTGATTGGGAACTTGACTCGCGATCCTGAAGTGAGGGCTATGCCTACGGGTAATAAAGTCTGCTCTTTCTCGGTTGCGACCAATAGAGTCTGGAAAGACAAAGAGGGTGCGAAGCAAGAGGCATCAGATTTTCACAACATTGTGGTTTTCGGAAGGCAAGCGGAGACGTGCGGACAGTATCTTAAAAAAGGCCAAAATGTAATGGTCGAAGGCAGAATGCAGACAAGATCTTGGGATGACAAGACAAGCGGAGAAAAGAAATACAGGACAGAGATTGTGGCTGATAGAGTGCAGTTCGGGCCTAAATCGATGGGTGGAGGCAATAACTCGACACAAAGTGGCGCACAGGCAAATAGCAGTGCCGCGCCCGTTCTGATAGATACGATCGAGTATCCGACCGAAGAAAGTAATCCGGAGGATATTCCATTTTAATTACAAGTAAGTAGGTTGTGGATCGTATTGAGTAGAAAATACGAATCCGCATTTCCTACAAACTACTTTTATGAACACAACCAAACAATGCTATTTTTGCAACAATAACGTGAAGCATATCGATTACAAAGACGTAGACGCTTTAAAGAAGTTTATGAATCCCTACGCAAGAATGCTTTCAACCAGAAAGACAAACACCTGCTCGCTTCATCAAAGAAAACTCGCGACGGCCATCAAGCGCGCACGATTTATTGCGCTTGTGCCATTTGTGTCGAGGTAAGTTTTTAAATTCAACGAAAACGAAAAATCGCCCCAAAAGGCGATTTTTCGTTGAAATGGACATATCTAACTAAATCTGTTATAATATATTAAGGGTTATTGCACCGCCAAGTGCGGGAAAGGACTCTTATGGAAGGACTAGTGTTTGGGTGTCTTTGGGGCTTGTTCATGTGCGGAATCTACTGGTTCGGGTGTTACGTTAACAACCCGAACGCCACATGGAACGATCCCGCGCGGTGCTACAGGCGCCGCCAGTAGAGACTTCTGGGAAAAGTCTCGAACCATACCCCGGACCGCAAAGCGGTCAGGGGTAGCTTTGTTACAACATCACACAAGGTCCGACCCTGTAACAGGGTCGGACCTTGTGTGATGTTGTAATATCGAGATTTTTAGACTCGCAAAGTACCTTTGATTTATTTATTTGAAACTCTTTCCACGTAGTCGCCCGTAGTAGTATTGATTCGGAGTACATCACCTTCATTTACAAAAAGCGGCGCGTTGATTATCGCTCCCGTTTCCAGAGTTACTTGCTTGGTACCACCCTTAGCTGTGTCACCTTTTACGCCAGGCGCTGCTTCTTTGACCACAAGATCCATCTTTATAGGTAGTTCAACCCCAAATATTTTTTCTTCAAAAATTCTAACGTCAACTAGCATGTTTGGCTTCATAAACTGTTTGGCATCTCCAATCATATCGGGCGAGAGCTGAAAGCGTTTACTCGGATCATTGATTTCGCAGAACCAAAACTCACCTTTGTTGGTATAAAGGAATTTTACCTGGCGTTTTTCGATATCAGCTTCTTCAGCCTTGTCGCTTACATGGAATGAATATTCAACCACGCGGCCAGACATTAAGTTTCTTAATTTGGTCGCATTTACAGGTTTTCTTTGTTGTTTTCGAAAGACGTGTGACGTCAGCACTTCGTACGGTTCGCCTTCGAAAATAATAACTTTATGTACGGTAATTTCGTTGTATTCGAGCATGGGATTTGGTTGGATTTAAGATTTAGGATTTAGGAATAATGCACCGATTTTATTCCTAAATCTTACTTCTTAAATCTGTTAAGTTCTAATCCGGCTAAGATACTATATTTTTAAGTAAAAAGGAAGAGAGAGCATAGGAGCGACCTAGAAAACAAGGAGTGTAATCATGACTGTGTTTTCGGAAGTACTCTTGTGGTACAACTTTTTTCCACGTTAGAGAGTTATACAAAAAATAGGCTACTTGATATAATAAATTCATGTTTGGAACCAATTTTTTGACTAGTCGTAAGGAGAGAAAGGAGATCGACATTGCATACAAGTCAGATGAAGAGTTACTGGTGCTTTCAGTAAAGCATCCAGCGATGTTTAGTTTTATCATAAAACGCTACGAGCAGGCCTTTAGGCGTAAGGTCGTTAGAATAATAGGTGATAGAGATGAAGTAGAGGATGTACTTCAGGAAGCATTTACGCGAATTTACATGAACGCCTCAAAGTACGAAAAAAGAGTAGGGGCCACGTTCAGTTCATGGGCGTACACGATTCTTTTAAACGTTGCGCTCACGTATTATGCGAAGTTAAAGAAGCAATCATTTAGACAACTGAGTCTTGATTCTGATGCTTTTACAACCTATCTGGAGCCAAGCGAAGATAGGTCAGAAGAAAAAGAGGCTGAAGACCATGTGGTATCAATTCTTGTGCGAATGCCACGAATGCTTTCAAGAATACTCAGCCTTCATTTTATTGAAGACAAACCGCAGGAGGAGATCGCAAATAGTCTTCACATATCGGTAGCGGCTGTAAAGTCTAGAATACACAGAGCAAAGCGAGAGTTTAGGAAATTGGACCAGCGTTTAAGTTTGGCACAGGCTGAAAATAACAAATGACAAATACGTATATAAATAAATCAGTGATGCGCCGTGTCTATTTAATTTGGGCTTATCGTCTGATGGTCAACAAATTTACGGCGAAGATTGCCGCTCTCGGCATATTGGCATGGGGGCTCACAATGTATGTAGTTATTGAATCAGTCATGACTAACGCCTCCAGATTAAGCGGGTTTGATTACGCCGCCTACTACTGGAATGCGTTTCTCGGTACCGGTTTTTTTGTAGAAACGATACTTGTTGCGGCTGTTTTGATAGCTGCTCTTATTGTTCTAGACACTTTAAGCAACATAAAAAACGTTACTTTCGCAATTTTCAGAAGAGTGTAATTTGTGTTTGTATGAAGCTGCCTCTTGGGGTTTTAAGGTCATTCTTCTGTGAGTCTGAACTCCGCGCTACTCTTCAGGCTCTGCCTCGTCTTCTTTGTCTGGCTTTACCGGGTTTACTATTTTAAGTGCATCATTAAGAAGCGCCTCTTTGATTTTTGATAGAATTTCTTCTTTAAGCTTGGCATTTTCTTTGAGGAATGTGCGTGTGGCGTCGTAGCCTCTGCCAAGTTTTTCAGATCCATATGAGTATGATGAGCCGCTTTTTGTCATTACACCCATCTTTTCGCCGAGTGCAATTATCTCGCCCTCGGGAGAGATTCCCTCGTTGTATATTATGTCGAACTCTGCGAGTCGAAACGGTGCCGCAACTTTATTCTTCACTACTTTGGCGCGTGTGCGAGAACCCACTACCTCTTCACCCTTTTTAATCTGCGCGATTTTCCTTATATCAATTCTCACCGATGAATAAAATTTGAGAGCCTTGCCACCAGGAGTGGTTTCAGGATTTCCGAACATCACCCCAATCTGCATACGGATCTGGTTAATGAAGATTACAACTGTCTTTGATTTGGCAACAATTGCAGTCATCTTGCGGAGAGCCTGCGACATTAGTCGTGCCTGTTTGCCCACATGGAAGGCTCCCATGTCACCCTCAATCTCGTCTTTTGGTGTCAGTGCCGCCACGGAGTCAACCACGATTACATCAATCTCTCCGGAACGCACGAGGCTATCGGCAATCTCTAAAGCCTGTTCTCCGTTGTCTGGTTGAGAAATGAGAAGGTCGTCAATATGAACTCCAAGCTTTCTAGAGTAGTCCGGATCCATGGCGTGTTCAGCGTCTATAAAAGCGCATATTCCACCCTTCTTTTGTGCTTCAGCGATTACATGCAAGGCGAGCGTAGTCTTACCTGACGATTCGGGGCCGTAGATCTCTATAATTCTTCCACGTGGCATGCCCCCGACTCCAAGTGCTATATCTAAGCCCACAGATCCGGTAGGTATTACATCCACGTCAACCTTTGGTTTGTCGCCAAGTTTCATTATGGCGCCTTCTCCAAACTTACTCTGAAGGTTTTTTAAGGTGCTTGCAATTTTAGATTGTCTCGCATTATCGCTGCTAACCGGAGCGGTTTTCTTGATCATGAGTAGATTAGGTTATTTATTTGTACATGCCTGATTATAACTGACTTCCCGTTAGTCTCGCCACCTCTTCTACGCGAGCCGTAGAATCTCCGGATTTGTAAACTATTTGAAGATGCTTGACTGCGGTACGGTCCATCTTGTCTACAGCTTTGACCTCTATCAGATTGTATCCATCAAGGAGCAGAACATTTTCTACGAACTGACCGTTCACGTCTGTGAATATTCTGCGCCCATTAAGAAATAGCGATGAGATGTCTTTGCTCTCACCCTCTATTTTGAGCTCCCCGTTTGCCAAGAGAGAACCATTTTTAGGTGAATTTATTGTAATTTGGGGCCCCCATACAACACCTCTGAATTGATAAATTCCGTATGAGGCTATCGCAACAAATATGAAAACGTAAATTATGTATTTTATGATATGTGTGTTTGGTCCCATTTCTCTTACATCTTAGCTCTGGTTTTCTTCCTCCGCCGCTTTCTTAGCCGCGAGCTCTTTCTCAAGTGTATCAAATTCTACATTGCCTGAATACCCGCCGCCGAACTCTCCCTGTGGACTAGACCCACCATAAACTTCTCTAGGTTTTGAACCTTCACCAGGACCTACCACTCCACGCTCTTCGAGAATATCAAGAAGTCTTGCGGCCCGCGCGTATCCAACTTTGAGTTTTCTTTGCAGATACGAAGAGGATGCCTTTCCCGCTTTAAGCACTGCTTCTCTTGCTTCTTCGTAAAGCTCGTCATCATCACCTCCATCATCAAGACCAGAAGAAGAATTTCCGCCAATACTACCTCCTGCCATGTTGTCTCTACCGCTCACCTCTTGCAGGTTGATTTCTGAAGGTGGGACATCTTCGTACTGTTTCGATAGATATTTTACGACATCTTTCACCTCTCCTTCTGTTATATAAGCGCCCTGGATGCGAATAGGCTTAGACATATCAGCTCCGAGATAAAGCATATCTCCCGAACCCAGCAGTTTTTCCGCACCGGGCATGTCTATTATGGTGCGTGAATCGATTTGTGAAGGAACCTGTAGTGCTAGACGTGCTGGAATATTTGCCTTGATTAGTCCCGTGATAACTTCAGTCGAGGGTCGTTGAGTGGAGAGTACAAGATGTATTCCGACCGCACGAGACATCTGAGCCAGTCTCACAACCGCCGCCTCCAATTCTCGCGGATATGTCGACATTATGTCCGCAAGTTCATCAATAATAATGACAATATAAGGCATTGCGGCAGGCGAATCATTATCTGTGGGTTTGTGAGTTGAAGGTTCAAAAATGGTTTTGTGGTATGACTGAATATCGCGCACGGATTTTTTTTCCAGAATATCGTATCTTCGATCCATCTCTTTTGCCGCCCACCTTAGGGTGAGAATTGTTTTCTTGGCATCGGTAATTACGGGCGTAAGCAGATGAGGGATTTTGTTGTAGAGAGTGAGTTCGACTCTCTTTGGATCGATCATAATAAAACGCAAATCCTCAGGAGGATTTCTGTAAAGTAGCGATGCAATCAGAGTGTGAATGACCACAGATTTTCCACTGCCGGTCGCTCCTGCTATAAGCAGGTGGGGTGCTTTTGCTAAATTAGTGAAATGCGCGTGTCCGGAGATACTTCTTCCGAGTGCAATATATAGAGGTAATGATGCATCTCTGAAAGCGCCTTCTCCGAATATGGAACCCGCGCGAACAATTGTTTTTGTCGTATTCGGCATCTCTATCCCCACGAGTGCTTTACCGGGTATCGGAGCTTCGATACGAAGTGGGTGAGCAGCCAGAGCAAGGGACAGGTCATTTTGGAGTGCGACGATTCGAGAGAGTTTAACTCCTTCCGCGGGCTTCATCGCGTAACGTGTGATCGATGGTCCTATGGAAATTTCATCCATCTCTACATCAATACCGAAATTCATGAGTGTCCTTTTTATAATGTTAGCGTTCGCTTTAATATCACCAACTCCCGGCTTGCCTGAATCTCGCTCGAGTAGTTCTAATGGAGGCGGAGTGAATTGTCCCCGAGCTCTGAAGTCTACATTTATCTCGCCACCTCCTTCATCTTCAGTCCCGAACATTTTAGCGACTACACTTTTCTTCTTGTTCGCCTTAGGCGCCTCATCTTTTTTGTTATCTATTGCAGCCTGAGTCATCGCGACAGGAGTGGTATCAAGGACAGGTATTGGCCCGGATTCATCAAGGACATCGTCTAGTGTGTCTTTTTGATCTGTTTCTTCGTCCTCACCCCAAAGCCTTTTGCCGAAAAGTTTTGGCTCTATTGTTACATGTGTATCAAAAAGAATTAGAATCGATACCACAACGATAGCAGAAAGAATGACCAGGCTGAGCAATGGATCAAACAATTTCGTAAATGGCAGAGAAACAGCATGTCCTAAATAGCCTCCAGTGATTGACTCAGAGGTCGGTGCTCGAAAGAAAATATCAACCATTGCAAGAGTCGAAAGAAAAAATATGAGACCCCCAAGCAGTGAGGTGAAAACAATATGCGGCCGAACCAGTTTAATAAAGGCCCAAGATAGCATTAAGAAGGCGAGCGGGAACAAGAAATATCCGGCACCAAAGAAAAGATCTAGGTAGTAGTATGAAAACTGTCCAGCAGGGCCTGCAACATTCACATAGGACAGCACTAAGAAGATGGAAATAATAAGACAAAGAATCGCCAGGATTCCGTGCTTGGTTTTTTCACTTAAACTTTGACTCAATTTACTTCCTCCGCTAGTCTTTCCTTCATTATCGTTGCTATCGACAATTTTGTTTTTTACTTTGTTATTTTTCAGTTCTTTTTTCTTGCTTGGCATAGACATAGTATACGCCACATTAGAGTAAATTAGGAGTGGAATAGTAAAACGTTTTTTAGAGCGTAACGTCTTAAATTAAAAGACATGGCAAGATTGATTTTTAGCTTACCCGGAATATACTGAGACCTATATAAAATTCCAAAAAGACAAAAAATTTATTTTATAAAAGACGCACGGTGACGCTAGTTATTAAGGACATGACTTTGACCGTTAGAGTGGAGATATATAAAAGACATGAGTATTGAAACAAGTAATAAAATTGAAAACATTCCAAACGATGTCCGATTCGCGTCCTTAAAGACAGAAAAACTTGTTACCGCATTGTATATGGTGACCAATATGCTACCCCAAGAGGAGCCATTAAAATGGAGAATTCGAGAAACTGGGATTAGATTACTAAACGACATTTCTTGCGCTGACGTTAATGTACTTGAGAGTCATGCGAGGTCGGTTAATGTCCTTAAAAGAATTTCCGGCGGTATAATTCCACTGATGTCTTTTTTGCAAATAGCGCGTTTCTCGGGAAGTTTGTCTGAAATGAACATCGCTCTTTTGCAAAAAGAGTTTGAAGGTCTTCTCAAGTTCATTGATGACGTAAAGATTTCTGAAGATACTGTTTTTGCAAACAAGATTGAGTCCGAACTGATTGTCGCTATGGAAGTTTCAGGGTCTGATAATTCGCATAAAAATCGTAATGAAAATCAAAATGTTATAACCGGGAGTCAGCTTAAAGATCATGTTATCTCTCCAGAGTACAAAGGATTGTCCGTTACGAATTCTGTGAAAAATGGATATACTCAAAAATCTGAGCCTATTGTTATCAAGGCTGAAGACGGTATTAAAAAAGACGAAACTTCAGTCCAATCTAAAAGCACGTCAATTCATGTAGAAATGGGACGCAAAGAAAGCATACTCGGCTTTATAAAGACAGGTATCGAGTACACCATAAAAGATGTGGCCAAAGAGATTCAAGGCGTGAGTGGTAAAACCATTCAGAGAGACCTTCAGGCTCTTGTGTCTGCGGGTTTGCTTCACCGTAAGGGAGAGCGGCGCTGGAGCCGTTATTTTAGGCCTTAATACTGCTTATTTTAGCCAGAGCTCTCAACTGTATTTTGATATTGTTTACTCCCTACCGTCTACTGCCTAGCCAGATTGCTTTTCCACCTTAATTAATGTACTATTAACGAACCTGTAAGGTATGCCAGAAACAGGCCGATTGTCAAAATCTGTCTGTTAAAGGCAAATTGAAAATGACGTGAAAATGTATTGGCTTAGGCCAAACACACGTCATAGATGGAGTAAGATGTTTGTGTGTCTTGTCTCAACATGACAAGAATGTATACGTTCTTATCCACACAAAGGTTTTGCAGGATTGCTACAATAATAATATACTTTGTAGCAGGATCATTCCGTGTTCCGTTTTGGGGCACCGAAGGTTCTAAAGCTCTCCGTGCGATATATTGAACGGAGAGGATGATGAACTTTGACAATAAAATAGCGCACATTCACAAGTAATAAGATTGTGGCACAAAATAATTAACAGACACAGAACGAACGTTCTCGATTTTGTCGGTAACGAAAGCAAGACAAATTGAAACTTAGATTCATTTTCACAAAAGGTGATTAATTTAAAAAATTTAAAAATCATCCGGAGTGATTTGATAAATGTACACAAGGGTAGCAATGTCGAAGCTGCAACTCCGAATGTACTGACGGCATCAATTACAATAAAGAGATGCTGATTATTAGAGAGCAATATTATGAATATATTTAAGAAAACGAAAGTTACAAAAGTCGTCGCGGTTTTCGCAGGTTTGATGACAGCCGTAATGATGCTTGGTGGAGTGGCAGTATTGCCGGCTTCAGCAGCAACAGCAGCTGAACTTCAAGCACAGATTCAGGCGCTTTTGGCACAGGTAGCGGCATTACAGGCACAGACAGGTGGTACGACAGTATCATCGTCATGTCCCGTAGCCTACACATTCCCAGCAATGAACTTGAAGCTTGGAAGTAAGGGCGAGGCGGTCTGGAATGCACAGAAGGTTATGAACTTAAATGCGGGAACGATGGTAGCACTTTCAGGTGCTGGATCTTCAGGCATGGAGACAATGACCTTTGGTCCTCTCACAAAGAGAGCGGTTACAAAGTTCCAGGAATTTTACGCAGCTGACATCTTGGCCCCGCTCGGTCTGAGCGCTGGAACAGGAACAGTTGGTCCTTCAACACGTGCAAAGATGCAGTCAGTACTTGATGCGGCAGTTGCAGCATGTACAGCGCCTTCAACCGGCGGTACTACAACGGGTGGAACAAGCACCGGCGGTACTACAACGGGTGGAACAACAACAGGTGGAACCACAGCAGTGGCAGGTTCACTTGCGGTCGCCCCGGGCACCCAGCCGGCCAACTCGCTTGCACCACAGAGTGCTGCTCGACTCCCATACACTCGAGTTACATTCACAGCCGGAGCATCCGATGTGGTTGTGAACGGTATTACAGTTGAGAGAGCGGGTCTTGCACAGGATGTTGTTTTCGCGGGAGTTTCACTCCTTGACGAGAATGGTATCCAGCTCGGTATCGCAAAGACACTAAACTCAAACCACCAGGCAATTGTAGGTGAGCCGTTTACAGTAAAGGCTGGAACATCTCGCACAATGACAATTGCAGGTAACATGGCAGCTTCACTTGCAAACTACGCAGGTCAGGTTGCAACATTGAAAGTCGTAGGAGTCAATACAACAGCGGCAGTTTCAGGCAATCTTCCAATAGAAGGTGCACAGCACACAGTGAACGCAACCCTTTCTATGGGTAGTGCAACATTGGTCGTGTCCTCATATGATCCAAACGGTGCTCAGACAAAGAACGTTGGTGATGTGAACATGAAATTTGCGGGCCTTAAAATGACAACAGGTTCGACAGAGAAAGTTTACTTACACTCAATTCGATGGAACCAATCAGGTTCAGCGGCATCGGGTGACCTCGCGAACTTAAAGACATACATTGACGGAACAGCATACGACACGGTCGTATCGGCTGACGGCAAGTACTTCACTTCCACATTCGGTGCAAGTGGTATCTTGGTTGACAAAGGTTTCTCAAAGGACATCTGGATTCAGGGTGATATCGTAGGGTCAGGTGTCGCTGGAAGGACAGTGCAGTTTGATCTCTATAAGACAACCGACATTTACATGTCAGGTGAGACTTATGGATACGGTATTACACCAACACCGGGTGGTAATACTGCAGCAGCAGCGACAACCGGTTCACAGTTCGTTACAAGCAATGGTACAACTTCAGGAACAGCCGGTACCCCTTGGTACAGTGGTTCAACATTCACTGTAAACGCGGGAACAGTATCGAGTGTCCAGAAGGCAAATTCAGTAGCTGCGGCGAACGTTGCGGTGGGACTCGCGAATACAATTCTTGGTGGCTACGAAGTCAACTTGAAGGGTGAGCCAATTTCAGTTCAGCAGTCAATCTTCCGTTACTCAACAACAACAGCAGCAGCCTTCCTCATTACCAACATAACAATCACTGACCAGAATGGTAAGGTTGTTGCCGGTCCGGTTGATGCGATAGTTGACACGAGCAGTCCATCTAAGGGCAAGGCTACATTCACGGACACCATAACCTATCCTACGGGTGTTTCTGTTTACACAATCAAGGGCAAGGTTCCAACAACTGCCGGAAACAATGCGACAATTACGTTTGAGACCACCCCTTCAACAGATTGGTCAACAATCACAGGTCAGACAACCGGTAATTCTATAAGCTTGTCTTCGCTTTCAGGTTTGGTTCAAACGAACGCCCAGACAGTGAAAGCAGCATCAATCGCAGTTACAGTCTCCGGTACACCGGCGGCACAGACGCTCACAACCGGTTCCAACAAGCACTTGGCAACAATCAACTTAAGCACTACTGCTTCTGGTGAAGGAGTCAAATTCTCTTCGATTGTTCTAGGTCTTATTGGTAACTTGACGGCAACCACAACACAGCTCACAACTTGTGGACTGTATGATGGGGATGCGACTACTCCGCTAAACGGCACATCGGTAACTCCGGCCGCAACGGACACCACAATGACATTTTCGTTCGACAACGCTTTGATTGTTCCTAAGGGAATAACAAAGAATTTGAAGGCGAGATGCAATGTTTCAAGTGTGGGTACAAGCGCTAAATTCGTTCAGATTGGTGTTGCGAGTGGCACAGGTTCAAGTGTAATTTCGTCAGCAACAGGAGTTGACTCTTCTGCATCCGCGACAGTTACATCAACATTGAACAACGGCCAGGCAATGACATTCGGAACAGCTTCTTACACTGTTGTGCTTGATTCCAACATGGCTTACAAGTCAGTTGAGGCGGGTACTACAGGTGTTACGGCAGCGGCGCTCAAATTCACAGCATCCAATGACGCTATTGACGTTGATAAGCTTGCTTTGATCCTTACCAATTCTGCCTCAAGTTCGCAGTCAGACCTCACTAAGGTAACTGTCTACGATGCAGCGGGTCAGAAACTAGCAGAGGATATATTCACTTCGGACGCTTACACTAAACAGCTTACATTGTCTCCAAGACTTCATGTAAACAAGGACGCGTCAGCTACACTTACTGTGAAGGTTGATACAGCAACCATTGATTCAAACACAGCCTCAAGTCGTGAAGGTGCATTTATCGCAGTCAACTACGATAACGGTGCTACAAACGCAACAACGGCTTATGGATCTGATGGTGCGGTAGCGACGGACAGTTCAACTGCAGACACAGCGTCTTCAGGCTTCAGAATGTTCAAGGCGGTTCCGACAGTTGTGGTAAAAACAACTACAACCACATGTCCCGACTTGGCAACCAACTATCGATCAGGTGTGGCAAGTGCTGATAAAGTACTGTACTGCTTCACAGTATCAGGTGGTGGTGCGACAACGAACGGAGTTTCACTTCGCGAGTTTGTGATGAACATTGCAACTTCAACCAACTCATTGGCTGCAGGAAGTACAACTGTTACAAGTTTGTACGCGAAGGCCTATGACGAGAATGGTTCAGTGATAACAAATGCAAACTGGACGAGTGACAGGTTTGTGACAGCCATATCAGCCTTGTTGGCTTCAGGCGACAACGTTATGGCCGCCGCAACTACTCCTCTGATGATTCCGGCAGGAAAGACATACACAGTAAAGGTGTACGGAACTGTCACACATGTTGATGGTACCGATACTGGTGTAGCCGGATCAGTGATTGCGAAGATGAAACAGGATTCATCCTGGATGTCATCGGCAACCAAGATGATTGCATACACAACAGCTATGTCTAACTTCATCTGGTCACCGAACTCAACCACAACAACACCGGGCAATGGTCACGTTGATTGGGGTAACGGTTACGGTATTACAGGCGCATGGGGAACATACGCACCTGAATACGCAATCGGAGTTGTTCAGTAAAGTTTATTTACCTCTTGTGATTGCGCAGTCGGTTTAATTACCACTGTGTGATAGGTACCAAAAGCCCCCCGCCAAGGCGGGGGGCTTTTGCGTGTCTGGAATATTCCAAAATCCAGAATGGTTGAACCATTCTGGGAGTATCAAGAGGTCTTTCTTACGGCAATACACAATACAGAGGGTTCCCCTCTGTATGTGGATAATAAGTGTATAACATGTGCATCGAGCAAAATTGTGACAGGATTTCCTTGCGGATCTTTTGTTTAATAGTAGAATTAAAGCCACCATGGAAAACAATAAAAAGATTTTAGGATTGGTGCTAGCGGTTCTCGTTATAATTTTGATCGCCTTGCTTATATCTAAAAGCAGGTCAAATGATGCCTCTAATGCTCAAAATAATGGCACGGGGACAACGACAGGTGCGGGCGTGAGTGCCAGGGCACCGAGTTTGGATAGGCAGCTTGTCATTCCAAAAGAGTACAGCAAGATTATTAAAAGCAAGATCGAAGCAGGAGTGCAAAGTGCGATCTCAAAAATCAAGTCCGATCCGGACAACATTGACAACTGGTTTAATCTCGCCCTTTGGTACAAAATGGCGAATGACTATCTTGGAGCGGAGGAGATTTGGCTTTATGTGAGCAAGATAAATCCGGAGAACAGAACGGCCCAAAGTAATCTAGGCGACTTATACAAAAACTCTCTGATTGATTACGCAAAGGCGGAAGCCGCTTGGTTGAGAGTGGTTGCAATCGATCCAACATATATTGATGCATACAATGAGCTCTATTTGCTTTACAGATACAATATTTCGGAAAAAACTGCAGAAGCTTCTAAGATTTTAATGACAGGTATAGAAAAGACCAAATCGCCAACGCTTATGTACCAGCTCTCGGAATATTACGGAAGTATTCCGAATAAGCCGCTCGCCATAGAGTGGTACAACAAAACCAAAACTGCCGCCAAGTCAATAGGCGACACGAAACTAATGAAATCAGTAGACGAAGCACTCAGCAAGCTCAAGTAAAAACATACAGCACATACTCACATACAGAGGGTTCCCCTCTGTATGTGGATAAAGTGTTGATAAATGTTTCTCTCTAGGATTCAATGGATATTTTCTCGCGTCCGTCTGTACCGTATTCACTCCCATACTGAAGCCACTCGTCGTGAAAATCAGAAAAATCATTTACATTTGCAAAATATTCTGGAAAAGCATCTCTGTGCTACAGAGGGTTCCCCTCTGTAGGTGTATAATACGCGTAGCGATTTCCTCGCGGCTCTGCCGCGATGACCTTGGAGGAAGGTTTGGAAACCCTCGGTTTCCAAGTAGAATAGAGGGATGCCCGTCAAGAAAACATGGCACAATGCGTACGATACCCACTACCAC
>JACRKE010000028.1 GCA_016215335.1 Candidatus Vogelbacteria bacterium
CTTAGCAATAGGCAGAAGATTTGCAGGTACTGGCTGAAATAAACCCAGACAAACTCCGGCACAAATTATTAACAAAATGGCAGCAAAGAAAACAAAAAGTTCAGAAGAAAATGTTGAAGCAGTAGAAACTTCTGAGAAGAAGAAAACAACTGAAGAAATAAGCGCTGAAGATAAGAAGGCTAAATTAGCGAAGTTAATTGAGAAGGCTAAAAAGCTTGAGAGCACAGTTGAAGAATCTAAGACTATTGATATAAAGAAGAAACTAAAAAATGAAGAAACAGAAAAAGCAGATACGCTCGTCCCAATGGAAGATTATCTTAAATCTTCTATTCATTTAGGTACTCGAGTCATTACACCAGATATGAGAAAATATGTCTATCGCCGAAGAGCAGACGGCCTTGCAGTTTTCAATACAGCATTGCTTGATGATAAAATAAGAGAAGGTGCAGCATACTTGGCAAAATTTGCACCTCAAGATGTGATTATAGTTTGTAAACGAGAAGCAGGATGGCATGCAGCTCGTAAATTTTCAGAGATAACTGGAATCCGCTCTTTTCTTAAGAAATATCCTTCTGGAATTTTAACAAATACAAATCTAGAAAACTTTTTTGAGACTCAATTGATATTCATTTGTGATTCTTGGCTTGACAAAAACGCACTAGCTGATGCAAATCGTATTGGTGTTCCAGTTCTATCAGTTTGCGATACAAACAACTTTACACGTGGAATTCAGCAAATTATACCTGGAAATAATAAGAGTGCAAAAAGTCTTGGAATGATATTCTATTTACTTACTAAATTATATGTCGAAGCAAGAAAAATAAACGTTGAAGTTCCACCAATCCAAGATTTCATTGAAGGTTGGGATGAGTTGCAGCCTCCTAAATGATTCGATTATCTTAAATATCTTTGATTGCTTATTATAATATGAATTGGTCCCGTTTCACAATATTCGTTGTGGCATTTGCCTTGTTCTGGTTAGCTCTCAATTACCTTCCAATGTTTGAAGTGGTATATTCTGAAGATGGCAAAAATATGACTCAGTCTTGTTCACTTAACTACAGATTGTCTTGTTACAATGATCAAATGGATGATGCTCACTACCCTCCATTTTTAAAAACTAACTGGTGGCTTGTTGCTGTTACAGCATTAATTCCTGCAATTTTGGCAGCAGCAACAGTAGGGCTTTTTCCTAATAAACCTAAAGATCAAGATCCTTTGAAGCTATATACTCAATAATTTTTACCATAAAAAAGCTTTAAATAGACGATTAAACTATCCCTTATATGCACAATAAGAAAGGTATGGCTTCTTTTGGTTCTATTGTTGCGATGATTGGTTCAATTCTCATCGCTTGCGGAGTTGCTTGGCTAATTGCTACAAACTGGCATCAAATGCCTTCAATTGTAAAAATTATAATACTTCTCTTTGCCACAGTCGGCTCGTACGTTGCAGGAATATTTCTGAGAATGCAAGACTACGAGAAAATTGGAAAATCTCTTATTGTTTTAGGTGCTCTTCTTTATACTCTTAGTATCTTCTTGATAGCTCAAATATTTTCTACTGATGTAAGTATACAAGGCACAGCATTTCTTCTACTTCTAGCATGGATAGGAGTATACATAACTTCATACATTTTTGATTCACCTACAAGCTTAGTAGTTGCATTAGTGGAGTTAATAATATGGATAGGACTGCAATACGTTGCCCTCATAGAAAACAACGTAATTGAATCATATTCTCTAGGGATGTTTGCACTAATATATCTCTTTGTTGGAGTGTTATTCTACGGTCTTAGCCTTTTACATAAATCATTTAATCATTCGTTTGCACGTCTTTATCGATGGTGGACTGCCTTTTACTTTTTGACTTTTGCATATATATTAAGTTTCCAGACACTTCTTCCTTTGTTATGGCCTGCAGGATTGCAACAAACGGCAACCACTCTAGTTTTCCTAGTAGTTTTAGCACTAATATCTTTGATAGTTGCTGTTGTAGGAATTTTGAAAGCAATTGAAGCAGGAAAAGTTAAACCTAGAGAAGTAGCTGGATTCATTATTGTTGGAATTCTTCTAATAATTTTAATTGCAGTTGCCAGTAGTGTATCTGGAAAAGTAGGAACTTGTTCAGTACAGAACTGCTATGATTTGAAAACAAAAAATCAATGTGAAACAACTCCTCTTCCAGATTCTCTTTGTCAATGGCAGAGCGAATATTGCCAAGAAATAAATTGTTACGCTTATCAAAATCAAACTTCTTGTCAAAAAGCCCCAGCTGTTTTAAAATGTGCATGGACTAATGATTCTTGGAGCACATATTGTGTCTCAAATAGGACATATTATGAATATGGGCAAGATCCAGTTTGTAGCAAAAATAACAACGACAGAGAATCTTGCGTTAGCAACTCAGTATGTAAATGGAACCCTCAATATTATTATGGTCGTTCCATTGAAAAGCCTCTCAGCCTCTGGTTTGTTTGGATATTTGCAAATATTATTTTCTTAGCATTAATTTTGCTCATAGTTGGGTATGGTACCTGGCAGCGCTCTTCAGGACTTGTTAACCTTGGAGTTTTCGCTTTTGCCGTCGATATTATAACAAGATATATTGGATTTATTATAGATATAGGCTGGTATACAAGTCTTTCAATTATATTTATTACGGGGGGAATTATTTTAATATTCGGCGGATGGATGATTGAACGCTGGAGAAGAAATTTAATTGCAAAAGCAAATGCATAGACAATATAAGCGTTTAATCGTCGGAGTATTATTTATTCTTTTAGTTGCTGGCGGATTTATTCTTTATCTTTCTTGGCCTCTTCTTACTGGCACAACTGCCGTTTTAGAAACTCTCCCAATTGATCCTTTTGACCCTTTGAGAGGACAGTATATAACAATTAATTATAAGATCGGTACATTACCCGCTCCAAGTGATATTACTGAAGGAGATACAGTTTATATAACTCTAAAGAAAGATGTGAATGGTACAGCCCAATTTGAAAAATTAAGTGAGTCTAAACCAAAAGATTCTTTGTTTATCAAAGGAGAAGTAGAATCAACAAATGGAGAAAAAATTAGAGTAAGATATGGAATAGAACAATATTTCTTTGAGCGCAATGCATATTTTCCAACTAACAATATTTTTGTAAAAGTTAAGATTGATTCTCGAGGACAAGCAAGAATTATTGAACTTTTGCAAAACGGTAAACCAGTAGTTATAGATTATAAAAATGCAAGTTTTCTTTCCTAAGCGTTTTCCGACGTCATTTGCTACGAAAGGTTTATAAAGCTCTTCCTCTCACTTTTCATACTTTACAATGTTAACTGTTATGAGTGCCTTACGGTTATCGACGGAATCTTGTAAATTCTGTCATCTGCAACGTATGGTATGAGGTAGGCAGAAAGAAGATTATACTTCTTATTTAGACACTATACAAATAATATTAAACAACGCAAGTCGTTAGGAGGATATAGAGTGTGTTCACGATTTCTCTTATCATCGTGACTAAACAATTTCTTAATTGTTAAATCCAGTTTATCCTGCTGGCGGCTGCGGCTATCTGGTTTGCACTTAGACATGCAAGTCTTTGTGTTTCGCAAGAAATGGAAGGCGAACTGCTCAGTAACACGTAGCTAACCTACCCTCAAGCCCGTGATACCCTCGGGAAACTGAGGCTAAGAACGGATAAAAGATTTTTTCTGGAATGATAAATCTTTGAACGTTGAGCGTGAGGATGGGGCTGCGGCTGATTAGGTAGTTGGCGGGGTAAAGGCCCACCAAGCCAATGATCAGTAAGGGCCTTTAGCGAGGAAGCCCTGAGAGGGAGTCTGAGACACTACTCCCAGCCCTACGGGGTGCAGCAGTCGGGAAAATTTTGCAATGCGCGCAAGCGTGACAGAGCAAGCCAGAGTGCGTTTCCATATTGGAAACGCTTTTGTGAGATGTAGAAAGTCTTACGAATAAGGACTGGGAGAGACTGGTGCCAGCCGCCGCGGTAATCCCAGCAGTCCAAGTCGCAGCCACATTTGTTGGGTCTAAAACATCCGTAGCTTGCTTTGTAAGTCTTGTGTGAAATCGGGCCTCTTAAGGGTCCGGCGGGCACAAGATACTGCAGAGCTTGAGACCGGGAGACGCAAGGAGTACGGCGAGGGTAGCGGTAAAATGTGTTGATCCTCTCTGGACTAACAATAGCGAAGGCACCTTGCGAGAACGGATCTGACAGTGAGGGATGAAGGCTAGGGGCGCAAAGTGGATTAGATACCCATGTAGTCCTAGCAGTAAACACTGCACACTAAACATTGAGGCCTCCTCGAGAGGTTTCAGTGCTGTACCGAAGGGGGAAAGTGTGCTACCTGGGAAGTATAGTCGCAAGACCGAAACTTAAAGGAATAGGCGGGGGAGTACTACAACGAGTGACGCGTGCGGTTCAATTAGATTCTACACCGTGAACCTCACCAGGATCGACAGCAGAATGAAGGTCAGTCTAAAGGGCTTACCTGACACGCTGAGAGGAGATGCATGGCCGACGTCAGCCTGTGTCGTGAGATGACCAGTTAAATCTGGTAACAGGCGAGACCCGTATGTATATTTGCATTTGCACACTATACAGACTGCCTGGGTAACCAGGAGGAAGGTGCGGGCTACGTTAGGTGAGTACGTCCCAAATACCCTGGGCTACACGCGCGCGGCAATGCTGCAATCAAAGGGCTGCGACTCCGAAAGGAGAAGCCAATCTCATAAACTGCAGCTTAGTTCAGATTGAGGGTTGCAACTCACCCTCATGACGCTGGAATTCGTAGTAATCGGATTTTATCAGAGTCCGGTGAATAAGTCCCTGCTCCTTGCACTCACCGCCCGTCAAACCAACCGAGTTTTGCATTGGCGAGGCTCGTTAGAGACGAACCTTTGTAAGACAAGGTAGGTTAAGTCGTCACAAGGTATCCGTAGGGGAACCTGCGGATGGATCACCTCCTAAAATTTTATAACGACGACATAACGTTCCTTTATTTGTATAATCATAATAAGAAGCTCTTCTTTCTGCCTATCGTCATAACATGTTTTAATGTAAGGACAAATGAGAAACGCTTACAGGCGTTTTGATGCTCACATATCACGAAAGGATTATAAACCATACAGGCGAAACCCTAACAAGGGCCCATAGTCTAATGGTAAAACATCTGATTTGCAATCAGAGGCTCCGAGTTCGATTCTCGGTGGGTCCACTTTTCTAAAGTGGATAACGCTCGTAATCCTTTCACTATAACTACAATGGGAAGAATAACATACCAAGCGCGTGCAGAACTCCGGGACGGAGATTTTATAGTTGTACGCGAAAGATATGAAGGACGACCATATGTACCAGGAGATAATGTAAGTGCTGATGGGTTGCATAGTATTTTCCAGAGAATGCTAGGAAGAATTGCAGCTAAACAAACTCACAGCTTACAAGACTCTAGAGAATATGAGATAAAAGTAGAAGCCTGGTAATCACATCACACTCACACAATGAGGTTCAGCGATGAACTAAAACATCAACAGCGTCGAGAAATCGATGCGCTTGGTGTGCGATCCACGATCGCATATCATGCTGAGAATAATATTCAATGAAGCGCGGAGGAAGACAATTCCGTATCAGAAGGTAATTGTAAATTAATTATATCAGTTATATACAGAATCAAGCAACAGATCTTATTCAGACTCTGAGAGGGATAGCTTGGTTTGGATCACGATGAAGGACGTGGCAAGCTGCGATAAGCCTAGGTGAGCCGCATGCAGGCATTGAACCTAGGATCTCCGAATGCGACAACGTACGCAGAAATGCGGATGCCGAGAGGCAAGACGACGCCGGGAATTGAAACATCTTAGTACCGGCAGGAAAAGAAAACATAACGTGATTCCCTTACTAGCAGCGAGCGAAAAGGGAACAGGGCAAACTGAATCTCCTTTTGAAAAGAAGGCAGAGATGTGGTGGATGCTAAAGCTAAGTTACCGAATCGAAGTCCACTGGAATGTGGCACACTATAGGGTGATAGTCCCGTAGATAAAGGTAATATGCTGTGCTCCGAACGAGTAGGGCTCCCTAGATTGGAAGTCCGAAGACGGCAGGATTAACTGCCAACCCTAAACATTGATCCAAGTCCGATAGCAAACAAGTACCGCGAGGGAAAGCTGAAAAGTACTCTTAACCGAGGGTTAAAAGACTTGAAATCTCAGAGTTACAAATGGTTACGGCATTACGGTGTCGTAACGTGCGTGTTGAAAAATGAGCCAAGGAGTTAACTTGTGTGGCAAGGTTAAAGAAATGAAGCCGTAGCGAAAGCGAGTCTGAAAAGGCGTTAAGTCACACGGGTTAGACACGATGCCAGATGATCTATTCGTGCGCAGGGCGAAGTTCTTCGAAAGGAGAATGGAGGCCCGAACTAGTGTTGTGCACATGCACTTGGATGACGTGCGAATAGGGGTGAAAAGCCTATCGAATCTGGCGGTGGCTTGTTCCTGTCGAATTATGCCTCAGTATAGCTTCGGTATGCTAGTCGGCGAGGTAAAGTACGGATAGAGTCTGCAGACCCGTATGGGTACGGGACTCTTTTCCAACTCTGAACATGTCGACGGTAGATACCGGAAGTGGGGGGCGGTGCGTAAGGTACCGTTCCGAGACCCGAACAAGGGAGACTGAAGTTAAGGTCCCAAAATGTATGCTCAGTGTAGCAAAGGTTGTCTTGAACCTGAGACACTAAGGATGTAGGCTTAGAAGCAGCCATCATTTAAAGAAAGCGTAACAGCTCACTTATTGAGGTTCGAGGCGCCGAAGATGGACGGGGCTTAAGCATACTACCGATACTTCAGAGGTATTCGTAAGAATACTCTGGTAGACAGGCGTACATGTTGCGTAGAAGTCCTTTCGAGAGAAAAGATGGAGCGGCATGTAATGAGAATCTTGGCGGAAGTAAGATCTAATTATTCTGAGAACGAATAGCGTCGCAAGAGCAAGGTTTCCTTGGCACTAACGTTTAACCAAGGGTTAGTCAGCTCCTAAGTCATCTCTTAACTGCGGATGGCGATGGAAATCCGGTTAATATTCCGGAACTGGAATACGTTCGTCGAGTGCACGAATTAACTTCGGGATAAGCAGCATCTCGAGAGGGATGTGATGTGAGAATATAGAGGAGCGTAATGCTACGAGCCTATAGAATCATATCGTGAAAACTGCTGAATCCTAGAGTCCATGAAACGTTTGTGTATAGAGCGTATACTAGCTGTACCGAGAACCGACACAGGTGCTCTGGTTGAAAAGACTAAGACGTGTAAGGTATAAACTGGTTAAGGGAATTCGGCATATTTGGTCCCGTAGCTTCGGTAGAAGGGATGTCTATAACTGTCTTTGATATGTAGAAGGCAGTGGTAGATTGCAATAACAAGGACCGCCCGACTGTTTATCAAAAACGTAGCCGATTGCAAATCCGAAAGGACTCGTATAATCGGTGAGACCTGCCCAGTGGTGGTGTTTCAAACCCTCGTTCAAGAGGGCTAAGACCCATCAAACGGCGGGCCTAACTATGAGGCTCTTAAGGTTGAATAGTCAACTAAACTGCCTTACGATTTTCTCGTCGAAAAACGAGATAGTCGCTTCAAGTTTCATAGGTTAAGATAAACAATACATAACATGTAAGAACCAAAAGAAGAAAATTTAGCTGTATGCTGGAACGTCTCGAAGAAACTTTCTAGTAAATTATTTTCGCGAGAGAATAATTATCTAAAAATGAAAGTGGAGAGATAATCAGCAGGAAAGATTTCTTAATTATATAAGAAAAATCCTCAGAGACTGAACGCTAGAATTACAAAATAAAATTTGTAGTAAGTTACAGTCCGATCCTTATAGCGATATAAGGTGTCAGATACTGACAGTAAAACTCAAATGAGCGTAATGCCTTGTCATCTGAATGGTGACGTGCATGAATGGTTCAACGAGGTGGTCACTGTCCCTAACCAGAACCTTCTGAACTCACTGACCGGTGAAAATGCCGGTAACGCCTAGTGGGAAGCGGAGACCTTGTAAACCTTTACTGCAACTTGTTGTTGTAGCTTTAAGAGACATGCATAGCGTAGGTAGGAGATTCGTCGCCAATGTAACACTACCCATGCCTCTTGAAGTTGCTCACCCGGGAGGGGACACCAGCAGGCGGGCAGTTTGGCTGGGGCGGCACCCTGCTGAAAAGATATCAGTAGGGCCTAATGGTAAGCTCATCCAGGTTGGAAATCTGGAGATGAGTGCGAAGGCAAAAGCTTACCTGACTGTATTTCGAACAGCAAGAAATGCAGAGACGAAAGTCGGGCTTAGCGACCCCACGTAGCTTTTTAATAGGGCTCGTGTGTGGCAGAAAAGGTACTTCAAGGATAACAGGCTTGTCGCGCCCGATAGTTCATATTGACGGCGCGGTTTGGTACATCGCTGTCGGCTCTTCCTATCCTGGTTGTGCATAAGCAACCAAGGGTGTCGGAGTTCACGCATTAAAAGGGATCGTTAGCTGGGTTAAGAACGTAAATTAGCGCTAACGAATCTTGTTCCAAATCGCAACTATCAAAAAACGCGGCGTTGTATGCAAGTAATTGCATAAAAAATATAATCAGCTCATATCGGAGAAACCTATCTTAAGATTGGTAACCCCGAGGGAAGGTCACTAGAAGTAGTGTACCCCTGTAGAGACTTAGATTTTTTCCAAAAGGAATAGGAACCGTCAGTTCCGATAAGATCTAGAATCATTCATAGAGTGTGATGACTCTGGAAAGAAATTTCTTAGAATGATTAAAACGCTGATACCCTACTTTATAGAAATATAATGAGGGATATGGTATAGTCCATACAATGCAAAAACATAAGCATTGAGTAATATACGCGAGACAGTTTGTATGATATCTACTAGGCGCGCAGTTGTCTGAGTGGAACGAGTATCTAGTACGAGAGGAACGGTACTCGGGTGCCTCTGGTGTATCGGTTGTTATGAGCAGGCCGAGCAGCTACGCACTGTGGGATAAGTACTGAAAGCATCTAAGTACGAAGCCCTTCGCAAGACGAGACAACAAAGGCCGTCAAAGAAGATGACGTTGATAGAGTTGATGTGTAAACCCCGAGAAAACGAGGGGCTTAGCATGCAACCACTAATAGCCTATTTTTCTGTTGCTTTAAAATTCTGATACAGTCTTCCTCCGTGCTTCGTGATATATTTCTTTTTTCTGATTTTTATTAAAAAGATAGTTTTAAAAATAGATTTTTTGAACCATATACATGAACACATATAGCGATAGAAATTTCCTCCGTATTTACACAAATCTAGTTGTAAATGCGGCAGCTATAGGCAAAGCAAAGACTAAAATGCAATTTGACCAATTAAGAGGACATACGTGGGATCTTTTATGTCAACTGGAAAGGGAATATCCTGCCGTATACGATAATTTACAAGCAAACCCTATTCATTTTAGACCGAGAGAGTTAGAATTACGAGTGTGGAATGAAAGATTTAAAGGGAATTAATCTATCTAAAATATTAGATTTTAATAATCTTTAAAAAGAAAGTATATATTTTCTGATGATGGATGAGATAAAATTACAATCAAGAGATTTTATTCCTCTATATGGTATGGCAAATTATTTTAGAAGAAATGCAGAAAATAGGCTGCAAGGGCCATATCAATTTCGTCAAGCTATTCTGGATGTATATAATATCGCCATAGGGCTCGGTCTCGGAGTTGCATGTTATACTAATGCACTTGAAAAAATAGTGCAATAATATTTATATCTCTATAAAATAAACTTTTTTGTGAAGATTGTTATTGGCCGAGATTATCATAAATATCGATGTGAATTAGCAACTAAGTTAAGATATGGCTATGTTGATGTTAGTACAAGAGATGATTTAGAAGCCCTGTGCTATTTTTGTGTTAATCCTATTAGAGGCCAAGGTTCTATACTTGTTGACAATAGTGCTGGAATGAAAAAAGAAAGAATCTTAGTCCCAGTCCACAATAGATGCTATTCCTCCGCAATACTTGGAGAATTTGATATTCATCCTTAATTTATTTTTAAAACAAATTTACGGTCTTTTAGAATTTCTAGAGTTGTAATAGAAACACCTAAGGATAACATTTTATCTTCCGGCACATCAGGTAAGATGCGTCTATATCTTCTTACAATAACCTTTTGTAAATCTTCCACAGACCTAATAAAGCTCATAGCATTTGTAAAATCTCCAGGGGACAGAGCACTGTAAGGAACATTTTCTCTGACTGCCACGCATTTCATAACTAAACAATTATCAAAAGAAAGAACAGGCGATTGTTTATCATCCTCATTTCTATAATATCCAGGTTGTACAATACGAGGTAAAACATAAATACCTCCAACTTTGTGACCAGAATGTTCTAAATTAAAATGAGTATATTTATTTTTAGTTGTGTCTATACCTGAATATTCCATGTCTACAATGCGAATAACTCCATCGATATCATTTTGTTTGTTAAATATATCCCTAGGAATTACCTTCACATTTCCGCCTATTAGTACACGATATTCTTTGTCTTTTCCTCGAGATAAGGATTTATGAGTCATGAATTATTGCATAACTAAATCTTTATATACCTTTAATTTATTCCCTTTTCATGCAAAACACATTGTTCCTTAAACTCTTTGCACAGATTTGCTTTACCTATAGGTAAAGTAGACACTTCTCTCTTCAGTTTTAATTTACGTCTACTATGAACACACAATTATCTTACAAAAACATTGTATCGGATGACCCAGTTCCAACTCCGATGGAGCTCAAGGCAGAGTTTCCTGCAACTCCGGTTGCAGAAGCAACAGTTCTTAGAAGCAGAGATACAATAGAAAGAATTCTTGAAGGGGCAGATCCTAGAAAAATACTTGTTGTTGGA
>JACRKE010000026.1 GCA_016215335.1 Candidatus Vogelbacteria bacterium
CAAAGGCGAAGGCAGTACACTGGCGCAACACTGACGCTGAAACACGAAAGCGTGGGGAGAGAATGGGATTAGATACCCCAGTATTCCACGCCCTAAACGATGATCACTGGCTTTTCGGAGTATCGACCCTCTGAGAGGCGAAGCTAACGCGTTAAGTGATCCGCCTGGGAAGTACGGCCGCAAGGCTAAAACTCAAAGGAATAGACGGGGACTTGCACAAGCGGTGGATTATGTGGTTTAATTCGATTCTAAACGAAGAACCTCACCAGGGCTAGATATGAAGACGAAGATCGGAAGAAACTTCGATCGTCTCACAAGGACGGCTTCACAGGTGATGCATGGCTGTCGTCAGTTCGTGGTTTGAATTGTTCCCTTAAGTGGGGTAACGAACGCAACCCGTATCGTGTGTTACAAGTGTCACACGAGACTGCCCGCCTCTGGCGGGAGGAAGCGCGGATGACGCCAAGTCAGCATGTCCCTCTGATGCCCTGGGCTACACACATAATACAATCGCCGGTACAACGGGACGCAATATCGAAAGATGGAGCCAATCCTCATAAGCCGGCGCCAGTTCGGATAGAGGTCTGCAACTCGACCTCTTGAAGCCGGAATCGCTAGTAATCGCGGGTCAGCTATACCGCGGTGAATACGTTCTCAAGTCTTGTACTCACTGCCCGTCAAACAAGGGAAGCCGGGAATGCCTGAAGGGTCCACGTTCGTGGGGCCAAAGGTAAGCTTGGTAACAAGTGTTAAGTCGTAACAAGGCACGGGTAGGGGAACCTGCTCGTGGAATTATTCAAAGATACACGGTGCATCGAAAGATGACACTTTAGTCGATTACGTGCTATCACAAGTAGCACAGGCTCTAGATGTAGAGATTAAATACATTCGTTGCAGGGTTACGAAAAACCTGCAAAGAGCGGAACAAAAGAAAGAGTAAATAGCACATAGAGTACAAATAAAAAAGCTGTCTGAATTTTCAATACAAAAAACTGAGCAAAAAACCAGCCTTGAGTACAGGCTGGTTTTTTGCTAATGTATTCATACTGTCCTTGCGAGGCACTGCTAGCAAGCAGGGCCGTGGCAATCCAGAAATTCACTGGGTTGCTTCGAACTAAAGTTCTCGCAAAGACAGACAAAATTAAATGCTCCCGCGTGTAGCTCAGTTGGTAGAGCATTCCGCTGATACCGGAAAGGTCCTAGGTTCGATCCCTAGCACGCGGACAGGAAGAGGCGATTCGCAAAATATTAAAAATTAACAATTTATATTATGGATAAGGCTGAAAATAGTAAATTTAGCGAAAGCGTAATTCCTGGTGTTGAAGTACTAGATGGAAGTCAGTCTTTTGACCGAGCTTGTTTCGACGCCGTGCCTCTGAATATTCGTCTAGTTGCAGAGCATGATGAATCGGGTACAGCTACTGGCTGGTATACTTTGACTGCTGATTGTTTTACTTCCAGAATAGGTATTGATCGAGAGTTACCTTTCGGCGTCCGTTCGCAAAAAATTTCTTTACTACGGGCTATAGTCGCGGACAAAGTTGTTCCTCTATATAAAGACGCATTACTGCAAGTAAAAGGTATCGCGGATGGGGAATCGAATTTTGCGTTATCATGGGATGGTCAATTGTCGGGGCCCGATGCCGGAATTACTGAATAGGCAAACGAAGATCATTGAGATTCAAATTATCCACGACGTCATTGTTTATGTGGGCGTATAGTTAAGGGATGGGAAAACCGGATTCTAACAGTCGGAAGAACGTACTCGTAGCTGTACTTAAAGACGAGAGAGATTTTAATTTACTTTTTTGTGAGTATTGGTATCGCATTCCCCAAATCTATTTACCAAAACGTAAATTTACCCACATTGCTTTTTATCAACCCGCAATTTTCGGCAAGGATGGGAAATGCGTACGATTTTATGGTCGCATTGCAGACAAGGAAATGCGAACGCGATTAGAACTATTGCCAAACGAACCCAACCACCCGCGAGCGAACGATAGCTATTGTAAATTTACATTCGAAAAAATAGTTGAGTTAAGACACTCAGTCAGAAACATAATTCCGCGACGTGTATCGTTCGGATTCACAGATATTGCGAGCCTAAGACGTGCAAACGACATTCTCGAGCTGTACCATGTTCCAAAAACTGAGCAGATTGTTGCTGACACGCTTAAATCAAGAGGTATTCCTGTTAGAACTGAGCTGACAGTAATCGACCCAAAAAGCAAAAGAAGAGTTCGTGTCGATCTAGCCATAGAATGTACCAATGGAGACATTGCGATTGAGTGCGACAACGACAAGGCGCACAAAGGTAAGCTTCAGCAAAAACGGGATGGCGCAAAAGACATGCTCCTGGATCAACTTGGCTGGCATGTGATGCGATTGAAAGAACATGACATACTGAATGGTCTCGAAAGTGTAATTACACAAATCCAGACAAAAGTGCACTCACTTGGCCACCAGGTGGCCAAGTGAGTGCACGACCGAGAGTGTTCTAGTGGAATTAGAGTGCTGTAGGTAATATAATGATCAAATGCCGGAGAATACTTTTGAGACAATAAAGAAGAAAGATGATAACGGGCGGGACTATTGGTCGTCTAGGGACTTAGCCAAGGTGCTTGAGTACCCGGACTACAGGAAGTTTTTAAATGTCATTGAAAAGGCTAAGGTTAGCTGCGAAAACAGTGGGGAAGCGGTCGTTCACCATTTTGTCCATACGGGCCAAATGGTGAACATTGGTTCAGGGGCGGAACGGCCCGTCGATACTATTTTCCTTTCACGCTACGCCTGCTACCTTATCGTACAGAACTCCGACCCGACAAAGGTGGTGGTGGCTAAGGGGCAAACATATTTTGCTATTCAAACTAGAAGACAGGAACATACCGATAATCTAGTCGAAGATCACAAGCGAGTTTTTCTTCGTGAGGAGATGAAGAAGCACAATGCGAGTCTTATTAAGAGTGCTGCTCGGGCTGGAGTTCAAAACTATTCAATCTTCCAAAACGCGGGTTATAAAGGTTTGTACGGCGAGCTCACATCACAAGACATTCACGAAAGGAAGAGCCTGAAAAAGAGCGAATCAATTCTTGACCACATGGGTTCAGAAGAGCTCGCCGCCAATCTTTTCCGAGCCACTCAAACCGAAGCTAAACTAAGACGGGAAGGAATCAAGGGTGATGACAAAGCAAGCTTTGCGCATTACGAGGTGGGTAGGAAAGTAAGAAACACAATCAGAGAGCTTGGCGGTTCGATGCCTGAGGAGTTGCCGAGCCCAGATGCAATAGGCAAAGCCCGAGTTCGTATAAAGGAAGAGTCTAAAAAGAAACTTACGAGTGATTAAACTCTTAACTATTATCCCCTTTACATTGATGTTTTTCGCATTATACTTGCGGTATGAATGAACTCTTGGACCGTGCCAAGAAGGTTCACCTCGTAGGAATAGGGGGGTCTGGTATGTCTGCCATTGCACGGCTCCTTCTTCTTGAAGGCAAGCACGTGAGCGGGTCGGATCGAGATGACTCCAAAACTTTAGACGAATTGCGCGTCGCAGGGGCGCGCATTTTCGTTGGACATCGTTCTGGAAATCTGCCTACAGACACAGACCTAGTAGTTCACACAATCGCTGTTGATTATGAAAATCCAGAACTCGAGAGGGCCAAGTCGATGAATATAAAGACCATGACTTATCCTGAGGTGCTTGGCCTGATTTCAAAGGATAAGTTTACAATCGCAGTTTCCGGCACACATGGCAAAACTACAACGACAGCTATGGTCGGTAAGTTGTTGCGCGATGCCGGACTCGATCCCACAGTGATCGTTGGAAGCAGAATGTTAAATCCTGAAAGCAATTTGGTAGTGGGCAAGAGCAAATATCTTGTAGTTGAAGCATGTGAATATAGGAGATCGTTTCTAAATATCGAACCGAATATTGTTGTCATCACAAATATAGATAGAGATCACCTAGACTATTTTGGGGACTTACCCGAGATTCAGCGCGCTTTCGGTGAATTCGCGGCAAAGCTTCCATCGGACGGGGCTTTAATATGCGCAGCAATCAGGTCTCGTGTTGCAACGGTGAAAGCAAAGACGAAAGCAAAAGTTATAGATTACGAACTATGTGAACCTTTAACACGAGATTTTAAATTGCGACTCCCCGGGGCGCACAACCAATGGAATGCACAGGCGGCAGTGGCTGTTGCTGAATATCTAAATATTCCCCACGGAGTTATCAAAAAGTCACTCGAAACTTTCAAGGGAACGAAACGAAGGCTTGAATATAAAGGCAAAACATTTAATGACACTCTTGTCTACGATGACTATGGCCACGCACCGAGTGAGATAAGAGCAACACTTTCGGCCCTTAGAGATCTATATCCTGACAAGAAAATTACCATAGTGTTTCAACCGCACCTGTACAGTAGGACTCGTTTGCTACTAGGTGAATTTGGTGGAAGTTTTGAAGAGGCAGATAACGTAATAATAACCGACATATTTGCTTCACGAGAACCTAACGATAATTCAATACATGCAAAGGATCTGGTATCTCGCATAAACAAGAATGGAGTACAAAAAGCTTCGTATATCGAAGATTTCATGTCTATTTATGAGCTCATGCGTGAAGGTGAACTTAAAACAGATATACTACTGGTTGAAGGTGCGGGCAGTGTGGGCGCTCTGGCAGACGCGCTCATAAAGGAGTAGACTTAAGTTTCTAGTTTTTTGGACACTCGGTGTCCATGGACACCGAGTGTCCAAAAAATATGGCTGATCTATTTATTGTAGCAACTCCAATTGGGAATTTGGAAGATATTACACTTCGTGCTCTTCGAGTGCTCGGAGAGGTTGACTTAATATTGTGTGAAGATACTCGAGTGACGCGTAAACTTTTAGATCATTATGAGATTAAGGTTCCAGTGGAGAGCTATCATGAGCATAGTGATCTCACAAAAACAGAAAAGATTTTGTCTAAACTCGAGAATAGAGAAAATATTGCGCTTGTAACTGATGCCGGCACTCCTGGAATTTCAGATCCCGGATCAAAATTGATTACAGAGGTTCGTAAAAGATTTGGCCTCGACGTTAAGATCCACGTAATACCAGGCCCGAGCGCCCTCACGGCAGCGCTCTCAATTTCCGGCTTGGATCAAACAGAATTTGAATTTCTGGGATTCTTACCGCACAAGAAAGGTCGAGAGACAATATTCAAAAGAATAAAAGAGACCGAAAACGCTTTCGTTTTTTACGAATCTCCCCATAGAGTTATAAAAACCCTTATTTCGCTTATGGAATTTTTAAATCCAGAACGTCAAATCTTTATCGCGAGAGAGCTTACAAAATCGTACGAAGAGTCGTTTGCTGGTACTGCAAAAGAGGCACTAGACTATTTCACATCGAACCCGGACAAAATTCGAGGAGAATTTGTTATAATAGTAATGCCTATTAAAAACTAATTTAATATCATGAAAAAACTATTTTGGAAAAACTGGATCGTGCTTCTTCTTGGCTTCATTGTTCTACTAATGCCATTCATGGGGTTTCCTACGAAAGTCAGCAATTGGATCTACTTTATATCCGGTCTTATTATTGTAATTTTGTCTTATGTTGTAGGGAGAGGATTAAGTTACGCATATTCCGCGCCGGCAGGTGTGACAGATACTCTGATTGATCAGGTGCAAAAGAAGCCAGCCAGCCGCCAGTTGAAGAAAAAGAAAACAGAGTCTGTACTCGTAGAAGAAATAAACGACAGAGTGGTTACTCCTACTCCAGATTATGCAGATATGAAGACTGATGAACCTATGGTGAGCGAAGAGCCTTTCAAAAATTCAGAAGATTCAAAACCTGAAGATTCATTCAGTAATAGTGGTAACGATATAAACAAGTAAAACATTGATGCGCTCGGGACTCTTACTCTGCCTTCTGATTGTTGTCGCTGGCGTTTCGGCAGTGCTTTATACTCTAGGCAGCATTAGTGACGAGAATTTGGTATATGGAAGCAGAACTACTATGAAGGCTCTTAAAGTGCCGATGGTCGCAAGTGTCGCATCTTCAACCATAGAGTCTAAACCCGAAATTATAGTTACTCACAGAGAGACTCCAGATGCCGTAAAGGCGATTTATATGACAAGTTGGGTGGCTTCGACACCCTCTATTCGAGAAAGGTTGATTCGCATCGTGGACACTACAGAGATAAATTCAATCGTAATTGACGTGAAGGACGATACGGGCAGAATCGCTTATGAGTCTGACAATGTGCTTATCAAATCGTACGGATCATATGACGGTAGAATAAAGGATTTAAAGAAATTTATTGCTGTACTTCACGATAAAAATATTTATGTCATAGGACGCATAGCGGTTTTCCAAGACTCTTTTCTACCAACGGTTAAGCCGGAGCTTGCACTGCACAATACTAAGACAGGCTTGATTTGGAAGGATCGCAAAAGCCAGCTTTGGTTAAACCAGCTTAATCCTATCGTATGGGAATACGTTGCCACTGTTGCGAAAGATGCATATGCACAAGGCTTTGATGAGATAAATTTTGACTACATTCGCTTCCCGTCAGACGGCAATATAAGCGAGATTGATTATGGAATGGCTTCGACTACAGTATTAAACAAGCCCCAAGAGTTAAACAAATTTTTTGCATATTTGCGTAAGGAAGTTGGGGACGAAGGTATTCCAATTTCGGCCGACTTGTTTGGCCAGATTACTTCTGAAAAAGATGACATGGGAATAGGCCAGACTATTGCGGGAGCCGCAAAATATTTCGACTACATCGCACCCATGATCTATCCATCGCATTACTATTCTGGATACATGGGTTTGAGTAAGCCGGTCGATCATCCGTACGAAGTTGTGAAGTATGCACTTTTGCAAGGAAGTATGAAGCTCACGAACGCAAGTTCCTCGCCTTCAAAATTGCGGCCGTGGCTTCAGGATTTTAGTCTTGGTACTACTTACACTCCCGCAATGGTAAAGACTCAGATTAAAGCCACGTACGATAGTGGACTCACTTCGTGGATGCTCTGGGACCCATCCAATAAATATTCTGAGAGCGCCTTGGAAAAGGAGTAATTAGTATCATAATTCCCCTATATACTATGTACTATTTACTATATACTATTTACTAATAATGCCATGGATCGCGTAACATATTTTGCTGAAACAGACTCAAGAGGCCATCGCCAGAAATTCGGTATCAAAACCGAAGACCGGGCGCGCCATTTTTATGTAATTGGAAAGACGGGACTAGGCAAGTCTACACTTCTAGAGAATCTTGCCGTTCAGGATATTCAGAATGGTGAAGGGATGGCATTTATTGATCCACACGGCGGAACTGCCGAAAAGCTTCTCGAGTACATTCCGAAAGAAAGACTGAAAGATCTTATATACTTCGCCCCCCACGACCTAGAATTTCCAGTGGCGTTTAACATCATGGAGAATGTGGGAAAGGACAAAAACTTCCTTGTAGCGAACGGTCTAATGGCAACATTCAAAAAGATCTGGCCGGATGTCTGGTCAGCTCGCATGGAGTACATTTTGAACAACGTCCTTCTGGCACTTTTAGAGTTTCCTGGCTCGACTCTTCTTGGAGTCAACCGTATGCTTTCTGATGCTGCGTATCGTCTGGAAGTTGTAAACAATGTTACAGACCCTTCCGTACGTTCTTTCTGGGTGGATGAATTCGCAAACTATACAGAGCGTATGGCGGCCGAGTCGGTGCCTGCAATTCAGAATAAAATCGGTCAATTTATCTCAAATCCGCTTATTCGCAATATCATCGGTCAGCCGAAGTCGACTTTTAACCTCCGTGAAGTGATGGACGACAGGAAGATTTTGATCATGAACTTGTCGAAGGGGAGAGTGGGCGAAATTAATGCGAATCTTCTCGGAGGCATGCTCATTACAAAGATTTATCTTGCAGCGATGTCTCGCGCGGATAAGACGAACGCTGAGATCAAACAGTTGCCATACTTTTATTTTTTTGTAGACGAATTCCAGTCCTTCGTTAACGATACTTTCGCTGACATTCTTTCGGAGGCAAGAAAATACAGGTTGTGTTTGACGATGGCTCACCAGTACATTGAACAGATGCCGGAGAAAGTGCGTGACGCGGTTTTCGGGAACGTCGGTACTACTGTTGCATTCCGCGTGGGACCGCTTGATGCAGAAATTTTAGAGAAGCTTTTCATGCCGACTTTTACAGTGGAGGACATTGTGAACCTCTCATTTGCTCAGATTTATCTTACGCTTATGATCGACGGCGTAGGCTCATCTCCTTTTTCCGCAAGAACTCTTCCGCCGATTCCCGCACCATCTGAAAACATAAAATCACTCGCTATTGAAACTTCTAGGAAACTGTACGCAAGACCGAGAGCTGATGTTGAAGGTGAGATTCAGGCATGGCATAAACCGAAAGAGGGAAGTGCGGAAATAAAGCCAGCTTTTAAAAAAGAATCTTGGGAAGAAGGTCGCTCACGTGATTCGAGGTCGCGTTCAAGTGCCCCTAAGTCATCGATGTCTAGTGGTCCGAGAAGCGGTGTGGCACCTAGAAGCAGAGAAAGGTCTGGAAGTGCGGATAGGCCAAGACGTCAAGACTTTAAGGAGAAATTAAAGCAGGCAATCGAAGTTGCTCCTGCGGCTCCGACAGAGCCAGCAGTGTCACTTAACAATTTAAGAAGAGGCGGCTCTGAAACTGGCAACAGGGGACAGAACATGAATACGCTCCGGAGCGCACTTCAAAATGTTTTAGAGGAGACAAAAAAATCAGCACGGGTAGCAGAAAAGGTACCAGCAGGTACCTTTTCTAATGCTAAGCCTGTGCAAAGAGACTCGAGACCTCAAGCCGTAGTAATGCCGCAAGAGAAACCCAAGACCAAAGAGAACGAAAAGAGCGAGGATATGAAGAGAGAGGAGTCAAGACCGGAGAAGCAAAAGAATGAAGTTCCGGAAGATGTTTTGAAAAATTTGCTTAAAATGGATTAGATATGACAATCGAGGAAAAAATAGAAAAGATAGATCATATGCATGCCATTGAGTACTTACGTGGAGTACTGTAGGATGGCCTAGTATGAAAAAGCGTGTTTTAATATTTTCTCTAGCCTGGTTTCCATTTGAAAGTGGGGCTGAAAACGCCCCTAGAATTGTTGCCGATAGACTATCTGACGAGTATGAATTTGACGTAATAGCGTACCGTTTTAAGCGAAATTGGCTCATTGTTGAGAAGGTCGGCAACGCGACGGTGTATAGGGTTGGTCGCCCCGTACCACACAAGACTGCCTTGTGTGGTACGGGGTCTTCGGTGGGAGTCTATTTCTGGCGCTGGAATGAAAGATTCGCCAAATACGGTTATATTTTTTGGGGTTTTATAAAGGCGGTTCAATTACACTCAAAAAATCCTTATGACCTGACATGGTCGATTATGGCGGGTTATACCGGTGGAATCGCTTATTGGTTTAAAGTATTTAATCCTAAAGTTCCTCTGCTTCTTACTCTTCAAGAGGGTGACCCTTTTGAGCACATTATGAGACGAGCAGGTATTACGAAATATTGGTTTCGAGACTTGTTTAATAAAGTAGACGCAGTGCATGCAATCTCGAACTATCTGGCAGACTTTTCAAAACAGATGGGATTCCGCGGTACGCCTGTAGTAGTGCCAAATGGAGTTGATGTTGAGAAATTTTCCAATCCACTTGGAAGCTTAGCTTACAAGTGGATGCTACGTGACAAAAAACAAATTATTCTAATTAACACATCCAGACTCGTACACAAAAATGCGCACGACATAATAATACGTGCTCTTAAGCTTCTCCCTGAAAACGTAGTTTACAAAAACGTAGCCCAGCATGGCGATTTGCAGGATGAGTTGCTAGAACTTGCGAGAAAAGAAGGCGTATCTCATCGAGTGTTTCTGTTGCCTGGACTACCTCATGACAAAATTGCAGAGTGGCTTCACACTGGCGACATTCTGGTCCGGCCATCTAGAACAGAGGGATTAGGCACATCATTTATCGAAGCCATGGCTGCAGGTTTACCAATTGTTGCAACTCCTGTGGGGGGCATACCTGATTTTCTTATAAACGAAGTTACGGGCTTGTTTGCAGAAGTTGATAATCCCGAAAGTGTTGCCGAGTGTATTAAACGGCTGATTAATGATTCGAATTTAAGAGAGAAAATAATCAAAAACGCTGAAGAGCTGGCAAAAAAAGAGTACGATTGGAAAGTAGTCGCCTCCAAACTAAAAAAAGTAATAGATGATACTATTCCAAAAACTGTTTGAACTCGGGGTAGCGATAGGTAATCGCCTTTTCCCAAAACTTACAAAAAATGTTTTAGTTTACGAAAGAGTACTCAAATTTATTATTGCGGGAGGATCGTGCGGGGTGTTAGACGTTCTTGGCCTGTTTCTCTTGGTGCATTTTGTGGGTATAAATTACTTAATTGCGTCTGTTCTTGCGTTTTTGGTCGCATTTATTTTTAGCTTTTACCTTCAAAAAAACTGGACATTTCGCGATAAAACATCGCACGCCACCCATACTAAAATTGCCAAGTATTTATTGATGCAACTTTGCGCTCTTGTGCTGAACACAGCACTTATGTATTTCTTCGTGAGTATTTTTGGAGTTTGGTACATTCTGTCACAGATTATCATCTCACTTTGTATTGCTGTATTGAGTTATACGATCAATAAACTAATTATTTTTGATGCTGATTCTATGTCGAGCGAGAAAAATGTCTCAAAAAAGCCTACCGTGCTGATTGCGTCCCCTTTATTTCCGCCAGAAATCGGTGGGCCTTCGCAGTATGCGAAAAAACTATCTGATGCTTTTGTTGCGGGGGGACATTCAGTATTGATTGCTACGTACGGGAGGGAAAGACATTTACCGCTTGGAATTAGGCATATAGTTTATCTCTTGAAGTCAGTACACAAACTGATCAAGACAGACGTCTGTATTGCTTTGGACACTTTTAGTGTGGCTTTACCGATGGTTTTACTGTGTAAAATTCTTAAAAAGAAAATAGTTATTAGAATTGGTGGGGATTTTTTGTGGGAGCAGTATATTGAACGCACAGACAAAAAAATTATTTTGCGCGAGTTTTATAAGACCGATATGAGCTTTTTGTCGCGTAAAGAAAAGATTATTTTTAATTTAACAAAATGGTTGCTGAAAGAAAGCTTTGCTTTGGTATTTAGTACTAAATGGCAAAAAGATATCTGGTTGAAGCCGTATCAATTGGAGGATAAAGATATCTATGTCATTGAAAATTATTTTGGCAAAAAGTTGCCTTCGATTGATTCGACAAGAAAGGTATTCGTGGCGGGAGCTCGGAACATAAAGCTTAAAAATCTTCAAGTTTTGCATAGGGCGTTTGAGGTTGCTCAGATGCATAACCCCGAAATTGTTCTGGATGTCCAGAATTTTCCATACGATGGGTTCTTGTCCCATATTCAGAAAAGTTATGTGGTTATATTGGTTTCTCTGAGTGATATAAGTCCTAACATGGTTATGGATGCCGTTAGGTGTGGCAAGCCATTTATAGTGACAAGGGAGACAGGACTATATGATCGGCTCAAGGATGTTGGCATATTTGTGGACCCATTTAACGAGAAGGGGATTTCAGAACAGATTTTAAGACTAGCAGATGATAAAGAGTACGATAAAATTAAAAGGCAGGTTAATCTATTTCATTACGAACATGACTGGATGAATATAGCAAATGAATTTTTAGAAATCATTAATCACCTAAATCTGAAATGAATATTTTAACTATTGGCTCTGACAGAAATCTTTTTGAAAGTGACACCGCTGTCCGTACAAGAGTAGTTGAATATGGAAAGTTGTTCGATTCAATGTCGATAATAGTTTTCACCACGCGTTCACCCAAATATAAGGTTAGCCATATGGCGCCAAATGTTACTGTTTATCCCACGCGATCACTGAACAGATTATTTTATGTCTGGGACGCGATTCTGCTTGGCAGAAAAATTAAAACATTCGATGTTGTTTCTGCACAAGATCCTTTCGAATCGGGTATTGTTGCTTGGGTCATCGCAAAAATTTCTGAGTCGAAACTGCACATTCAAGTGCACACAGACTTATTCGATCCCAACTTTAAGAAAGAATCGTTTTTAAACAAAATTCGAGTTCTGCTCGCTAAATTTTTGTTACCCAAAGCTGGTGGAATACGAGTGGTATCTGAGAGGATTAAACGAACTTTAGTTGGAAGAGGAATTAGAGAGAACAAAATCACTGTTTTGCCTATTTATGTTGACGTAGAAAAGATTGCGAACCAACCTGTAAAAACAGATTTGAAGGAAAAATATAGAGACAGATACATTATTCTCATGGCTTCGCGGTTGACAGTTGAAAAAAATATACAACTTGCAATAAGGGCTATACAGGGACTATTTAAAAGTCCTGAAATTACAAAGAATTTATTATTGCTTATAGTGGGCGATGGCCCCGAAAAGATACATCTAGAGGAAATGGTTATGCAGTATGGCCTTACACAGCATGTCATGTTTGAATCGTGGACATCAGACCTAATTTCGTATCTAAAAACTTGCGATGTTTTTTTACTCACTTCGAATTACGAGGGGTATGGCATGACTCTTGTCGAAGCAGCCGCATCAGGGGCGCTCATTGTTTCAAGTAATGTGGGCATATCGTCAGAGATTGTGCCACCAGGACACTTATTTACCGTGGGTGATAATTTGGATTTAGAAAATAAATTGACTGAAGCAATTATCGGGAGACTTGACGCAAAGGGTAAGAATTTGTCATTGTCTAAGCATTATAGTTGGGAGGAATATCTCCTTGAGTATAAAAAAAGTTGTAGCTTGTAATTATAATTAAAAGTCAGCTCTTATGAAAATCGGATTTATTGGACAGGGGTGGATTGGAAAGAATTATGCGGACAATTTCAAGAATCGCGGATATGAAGTTGTACGCTATTCGCTTGAGCCTAAGTATGCAAAGAATAAGGAGGAAATTAAAAAATGCGATATTGTTTTTATCGCAGTTCCCACACCAACCACTCCAAAAGGATTTGATGCAGGTGTACTCGTTAAGGTGATGGAGCTAGTGGGAAAAAAGAAAATTGCTGTCATCAAGTCGACCATATTGCCCGGAACGACTGAGTCTATTCAGAAGCAATATTCAGATATCTATGTTATGCATTCACCTGAATTCCTAAGTGAACGTACTGCAAAAGAAGACGTGCGTTGGCCAGATAGTCACGTGATTGGAATTTCGACAAACAGTAGTATTTTTAGAAGTAAGGCGAGAATGGTTCTTTCTGTTTTGCCTGACGTTCCATCAATAATTTGCAGTTCTGTAGAAGCAGAATTCATTAAGTATGCTCATAATATTCACGGATTTATTGACGTTGTCTACTCGAATCTTCTGTATGATTTAGCTGGAAAATTAGGCGTGGAGTGGGACATCGTCAAAAAATTCGCCTCTCACGACAAGTACATGGTAGATAGATATATGAATCCTGTACACGCAAGTGGTCACGTGAATAGACCAGGCAGAGGGGCTGGTGGACACTGTTATATTAAGGACTTTGCGGCCTTTCGTAAGCTTTATGTGGATAAGGTTGGAGATAAAAATGGTATGGCAGTTCTTGATTCCATAGAAAAAAAGAATATCGAGCTTTTGCTGACTACTAATAAAGACATAGATTTACTTCAAGATGTTTATGGAAAGGCAATAAATAAATGAGATTGCTTGTTGTAACTCAAGTTGTTGATATTCGCGACCCGATTCTAGGTTTTTTTCACTATTGGCTCGGAGAGTTTTCAAAACATTTTGACAAGATTACTGTAATCTGTCTAAAGAAAGGAGAATGTTCGCTTCCGAGCAATGTAAATATCGTTTCGCTTGGGAAAGAAGACAAACAATCACGTTTCCAGTATATCTTAAGATTTTACAAATATATTTTCCATTATCGAAAGGAATACGATAGCGTGTTCGTGCATATGAACCAAGAGTATATTTTGCTTGGCGGTTTGCTCTGGGCCCTTCTAGGAAAACCAGCTTTTCTTTGGCGTAATCATTCAAAGGGTTTTTGGATCACCAAACTGGCTGGGAAACTATCCAAAAAAGTGTTCTATACTTCTCCTCAATCTTTTACGGCGCCATTTAAGAATTCAATACAAATGCCTGTAGGAGTGGATACTGATTTCTTTAAACCAAGCGGAGTCAATAGGGAGGGAGTGTTGATTATGGGTAGAATCTCACCGGTGAAAAAAGTAAGTGAAATGATTGCCGTGGCGTCTGAAGTCGCTAACAAAATACCTTTTACTCTTAAGGTAATCGGTGGACTAGATAGTAGATTTCTTGATTATTACGAAGAAGTGAAGAGGGGGCTAGAAAAATTTCCAGGCAAAGTTGTGCAAGGTGACGGAGTTCCGTTGGATAAAGTAAGAGATCTTTTTTGTTCGACTGATATTTTCATGAATTTTACTCCAGAGGGAAGTTACGACAAAATGATTTTCGAAGCCGCCGCTTGTGGTACGTTAGTTTTATCTACAAATTCTGGCCTAGCAGGACAAATACCAAATGAATGTATCTCTACTTCCAAAAATGAAACTTCCACACTTGAAAATTTACTGAAATTACCACTAGATATAAAATCCGACTTACGAAATAGTTTACGAGAACAAATTGTGAGACATCACGGCCTTACTCACCTCGCAGTCAGACTCACTGAGGAGTTATGAAAATCTGCTATATAAATTTTAATCTTAATAACCCACGTGACCAAATAACATTAAGGGGTTTAAAAGAAAATGGAGTTTCTTTATTAGAAATTTCAGATTGCACACCAGGTTGGAGAAAATATGTGACTATCGCTAAGAGTTATCGCGCTCACAGGAAGGAGTGCGATGTTGTAATGATCGGCTATGCTGGGAGTGTTCTGGTTATATTCATGAGTTTAATTACAAGAAAAAGTATAGTTTATAATTCTCTAGCCAATTTTTTGGACAGTATGATAATTTCAAGGAGAAATGGTTCCTATTTGTCCTTGTCGACTATCTGGTATTATGCTGTAGAATTTCTGGCTTTTCATATGGCAAGCTTGTCTTTTTTGGAATGTCAGTCTCAGAAAGATATGGTCGTAAGATTATTTAAGGTTAATCATAAAAAGATTTCTGTTCATTTCGTAGGCACGGATGATAAGCAGTTTTGTTTTGACAGTACTGTTAAAAAACTAAAAGAATTTACTGTTATGTTCCGAGGTATGTTTTTACCAGAAGCAGGGGCTGACGTGGTAATCCGAGCAGCTAAAGAGCTTGAACACGAGGGTATTCGATTCCGAATCATAGGTCGTGGATTACTTCAGCGAAAAATTGAAGAACTAATACAAAAACTAAAACCGAATAACGTTGAGTTTATTACGGAGAGACTCCCTATTGAAATTCTTCGGGATAAAATGCTAGAGTGCCACTTATCCCTCGGTCAATTGGCTAAACACCCTCGAGTACATACAACTATTCCACATAAGGCATTTGAGAGTATGGCGATGAAACTACCCTATCTCACAGGGGAAAACAAGGGAGTTATGGAAGTTCTAAAAGATGGCCAAACCTGTTTCGTTGTGCCGCCCGGGGATCATTTTGGTTTGGCGCGTAAAATTCTCGAGATAAGTAAGCAACCTGAAGATTTAGAGAGAATTTCAGAAAACGCTTATAGGTTGTATTTGCGAGAATTTACTCCTAAAATTTTAGCCAGAAAAATAGTTGAAGAAATTGAATTTAGATAACGCTTATATAATACCCTGAATGTAACTATCTTAATATGAAAAAAAAGATTCTAGTATGTGGCGCAGGAGGCTTTATAGGCAGTCATTTGGTCAGTAAATTAAAGAAAGAGGGTTCTTGGGTTCGTGGTGTCGATTTGAAATACCCAGAATATTCTAAATCGACTGCAGATGAATTCGTAATAGGAGACTTACGTGACCAGATGGTCGTAAAGAAAGTGTTAGATCAACCTTTTGACGAGGTGTATCAACTAGCTGCCGATATGGGTGGCGCAGGGTACATATTTACAGGCGAACATGATGCCGATGTTATGCATAATTCTGCAACAATTAATCTAAATATAGTATCTTATGGCCAAAAAGTAGGTATTAAGAAAATTTTCTACTCCTCTTCTGCTTGTATTTATCCGGAATACAATCAGCTTGATTCAGATAATCCCAAATGCTCTGAAGAATCCGCATACCCAGCGGCACCAGATAGCGAATATGGGTGGGAGAAACTATTTAGTGAAAGAATGTATCTGGCATACTATCGGAATTATGGTTTAGAGGTTAGAATTGCCCGCTTTCACAATATCTTTGGACCAGAGGGGACGTGGAATGGAGGAAAAGAAAAGGCACCTGCCGCGATTTGCAGGAAGGTTGCTGAGGCAGCATCTGGAGTTAATCTAGCAGAAATTTGGACACCAAGTGGTGTTAGACGGGTACCCTCTCTTGAAATTTGGGGAGATGGTAAGCAAACCCGTTCATTTCTCTATATTGATGAGTGCCTTGAAGGAATTAGTCGCTTGATGAATTCTAATTTCACTGGTCCCGTTAATATAGGATCCGAAGAAAAGATTAGCATAAATGAGCTCGCACAGATGGCGGCCAAAATCGCTGGGTTGCAGGAGCTTATGATTAATCACATTTCAGGACCACTTGGAGTTCGTGGTCGAAATTCAGACAATAGACTAATAAAAAAAGAGCTGGATTGGGCACCGAGTCAAAAATTAGAATTGGGAATGACGGAGACATTTAATTGGATAAAACAACAAATGGCTGAATTGCAAAAGAAAGAAATGGCTAAGCAAAATTAATTTTTTTTATCGCTCGTTTGTGTAGAATGAAAGCTATGCGGAAGATTAAAAGTCGTTTAATTGAGTTCAAATTCTACTGCCTTAGATTGCTGTGGCGAGTAAAATTTACATTTTTTCGAGAAAAATTGCCAAAGAACACCGACGGCAAAGTGTATTTAAATCTTGGATGTGGGGTCAACACTTCGCAAGAGTTTATAAACATAGACGCCTTTCCATTTGCCAAAACCCACTTGGTACGCAATATTCAAGATCTCACAATATTTCCAAGTAATTCGGTGGATATGATTTATGCTAGTCACGTGATTGAACATATTCCTAGAAATAGTTTAACAAAGACATTGTCCGAGTGGTGTCGTGTTCTAAAGACGGGAGGGGTTTTAAGATTTGGTGTTCCAGACCTAGACAAGCTGATTGATTATTACAACACACACGAGAAAGATGTGGAAAGTATTATAAATCAGCTTCTTGGACAAGATGCTGACTATGATAGACATTGTACAATTTGGAATTCAAAATTCGCAGAGAAAATACTTAAGGAAGCTGGTTTTTCGGGTATACCAAGATTTTGGGATGTTAACACTACTGAGCATCACAATTTTAATGACAAATCGAACCGAAACATATCTTTAAATTTAGAAATATCAAAATGAACCAAGGCCGTCATCCAATAAAAACAGTAGAGGACATCCCTTTTTTTTCAGAAGATCGATATTGGGGTAAAGCACCGAAAGAAGAGCTTGAGAAAGCGGTTTCGCTTATTGTTGATAAGGGTTGGGACGAGTTCCAAGTTGTTTTTAAAGATAAATTTGATGCTACCTTTGAAGAGAATCGGGCAGATTGGAGATTTGTTATACCAGTTTCTAAAGATTTTACTGTCCTAGATGCTGGTGCTGGAATGGGACGCATCAGCATTCCTCTTGCAAGGGTAGTGAAAAAAGTAGTTGCACTAGACCAGTCTTTCCTGAGAATGAAATTTCTAAAATTAAGGGCGGGAAAGGAGGGGCTCACAAATATAGAAGTTAACGTAGGAGATATATTTGATCGACCATTTCCAAATGAGAGTTTTGATTTAATTGTTATGAACGGGCTTCTTGAATGGGTCGGTGCTACAAATCGTTTTAAGAACCCTCGTGAAGCGCAAATTGTGAGCTTGCGTATTGCTAAAGATTTACTTAAAAAAGGCGGTTATCTATATATTGGAATTGAAAATCGTATTGCAGCAGCGAATTTGAAAGCGATAGACCATAGTGGCTTGCGTTTTACAAGTTACATGCCCAGATTTATTGCTGATATTTACATGAAAATTCTTAAGGGGAGACGATATGACACATATACATATTCTAGGAAAGGGTATATTAAGTTAATTAAAGAAAGTGGATTTGATCTTAGTAATATTGAATTTTATCTTCCATTTCCAGGCTACAATCTTCCAAGGTTAATGATACCACACAATAATTTGTACGCACTTCGGTTCGCAATCGAATCAATTAAGCCACCTTACGGCCTAAAGGGCAGGGCAATCAGGATATTGGTTACGATTCCCTTGGTGTTAAGGTTATATCGATATTTATTTTTTAGCTTTGGTATTGTAATTAAAAAATGATAAATCTTGTAAGAAGAATAATATCCGGACACCCTGAGTGGACAAGCAATTTAAATGCGCCACTTTCTGTAATGAAGATGAGTACTCCTACTTCTGGACGTTCTTTGGATAAAGGTAAGGTACTTTTGTTTGTGTTTGAGCCAGGATTAAAGGTCCCTACGTGGTGTGTTAAGACTACGAGATCATATGATGAGGCAGAATTAATTAGACGAAATTATAGAAATTTAAGTCTATTAAGGGCTGGGGTTGACAATAGTGCGCTTTCTGATTTATTTGCTAAACCCTTATTTCTATATGATAACAAAGAAACAATATTTTGCATTGAATCAGTCTGCCGAGGCCAGATACCTTCGGTGAATCAAGGTGTATTAGATCTTGTATTAAATGCATATGAAGATTGGCAAGTTCATTTATTGAGTAACTCAAATTCTAACAAACTTTGGCTAGTCGAAGATCTAAGATCGTTAATAAAAGATACAGTTTCTTCATTTAATCATGAAGATATGGAGACAAAAAAAATCATCGAATACTACGATACGTTATTAAAAGGAGATAATGTTATGTTACCGGCTTTAACTCAACATGGCGATCTCACCCCAAATAATGTTCTCCTGTCTGGAGATCACGTTTCCATCATCGATTATGATTTTATTGGAATCAGTACGTTGCCCGGATACGACATATTTAATTTTATATTGAAGTTTCATTGCTACGATGTATCCTTCAGGGCTATATGTGAGCGTTATTTAAGGCGATATTTTGAAAAAATAGGCGTTAAAATTGTATCACTGGATGTATTGTTCTTCGCCTATTACATTCTGGAAATTAAGAGAAAGGATTGCAATATTTACAAAAAAAGTTTCGAAGAATTGATTGCAGGGTTTAACTCCCTTATGATTAAGTAATGATAAGGATTGTATACATATCACGAATAAACCTTTTGTCGGGTCGCACTAATGTGTACAATACAGTGAAAACGTGCGAAGCAATCAACTCTCAAGAAGACTTTTCTGCGGAAATTATCACGACAGATTTTGACCGTGAGTCTGCCTCATTTTGCGAGAGAATGGGCATACACAGACCTTTCGATATTACATGTTTGGGAGTGACAGACACAAGTTCGCCGCGTAGTGGTCGAAGTTGGCAGGAGCTTATTATGCTTATAAAAGCAAACTTTTATCTATCAAAATATTTATTCTTGCGGAGAAGAGAGTTTGACATCGTTTATTTTCGCGACGAGTCTCTTTTTATTGCCGCAATAATGTCCAGGTTTTGCTTAAGGAAAAAGTTTTTTTTTGAAATTCATTCTGTATTGAGTCGATGGTATCGGCAAATGATGAATGTGCTCTCGGTCAGGTTTGCAGGTGGAGTTCTCGCTATCAGCACCGGATTGAAGCGATATTATGAGGCACACAACAGTAACATTTTGGTTTCATTGTGCAGTGCCGCAGAAGACTCATGGTTCGATTATTCCAAAAATAAAGATACTTTTAGGAAAGAGTTGGGTCTACCATTAGACGCGTTTCTGGTTGGTTATATTGGCGTGGTCGGCATTAATCCAAATAATGACTATTATGAGCTTGATGATATTCTGAGAAGCCTGGCGTTTTTGCCTAAAGAAATCAAGTACGTTGTGGCTGGTGAATTGAATAATAATGCTGATTGGTTAAGAAAAATAGCAAGTGACTTGGACGTATTAGATAGAATAATTATTTTGCCGTGGCTTGAAAGGAAGGATGTGCCTAAATACCTCCAAGCCTTCGACATTAACCTTATTCCAAAGCGCAAGAAAGATTTAGTAGGCGATTCTCCTGCCAAGATGTTTCCTGCTTTGGCCTCACTTCGACCGATTGTTGCTGGGCACGCAGAGTGCATTGAGGAAGTTTTGACTGATGGTTTAGATGCTATCATTGTGGAGGATAACAAACCAGAAGGTTGGGCAGGAGCTATTGTGAAGATCTATGAAAACAAGGAACTAGCTCATAGGATATCAAGCAAGGCATTTGAGACTAAACATAAGTACACATGGGAGAAGCGCGGTATTGCTATATCCGAGTTTATCAGAAAGACAATCACTACAAGATGAAAAGAATTAATATTGCACACAAGAGAAAAAATTCCAAGCTAAATAGAATATTGCTCATTATTCATTGTCTCTTAAGGGCGATCTTTTTCGGTCCAGCCAAGTATAAACCACAAGAAGTTAGAAGGATTATTGTGGTACCTTCGGGAAAGCTTGGAGATGTTGTGTGTACCACTCCTGTATTGCATGCAATTAGGACGAGCTTGCCTAAGACAACCATAATTGTTGCTGGGCAAAGTGGATTACACCGATCGTTGCTTGCAGATAGTGGGCTTGTCGATGAGTATCTAGATTTGGACAATGAAGATGCTATAGAAAATATTAAGAAAAGTAAAGTTGATGCGGCAATAATAACTGGCCCATCCTTTATGCCAGCTGCACAGGTGTATATTGCAGGTGTGCCACTGATTATTGCTGCACGCGTAGAAGGCGGAATTTCTCCATCGGAGACAAAGCCCTACAAAATTTTACAAAGATTTATCAAAACATTTCCGTATCGAATGGGCGAGTACGCTCCACGTGAACGTCTCAAATCACTTGAACCACTTGGCATATTCTTTAATGATACAAAGAAACATCTCGCGTTTTCAGAAACCGCCCATAATAAAGTTAAGCAGTTTTTCATTGATCACGAAGTCGACATCAACAAAGATTTTGTCGTGGGTATTTCACCAAGTGCTGGTAATAAGATAAAAGAGTGGCCAGAAGACAGGTTCGCTAAAATCGCTGATCATCTATTTGAAAAGTATGGCGCTAAAATATTTATAACGGGCGGAAAGGGAGACGTAGAAAAAGCGAATGAAGTTATTCGGTGCTTAGACAAGAAAACATTTATCATCGATACGTCAGGTAAATTTAGCTTGGACGAGCTTAAGGCATTTATGGCTAAGCTTAAACTCTTCATTAGTGTTGACTCCGGCCCGATCTACATTGCTGAAGCGTTTAACGTGCCCACCATCGACATTGTGGGCCCAATGGATGAACACGAGCAACCACCCATAGGACCAAGGCATCGAGTAGTTGTTTCTATAGAAAGAGAAGCTCCAGAGATGCATATATTGAATGCAGGAGGCTGCGATCCAGATGAAGTAGTGAGACAAGTCAAAGCGATAAGTGTCGACATGGTAAAATTACAAATTGGGGATCTAATCTCAAAAGAATTACTTTTAAATTGTAGCAGTGAATATTTGTGATTTAATAGAACCTAAAAAAACAAGTTGCCCCACACCTTGTGAGTGTGGGGTAGAGACAGAGTCGTTTTCGAGCTCTTTTATAGGAAGTAGTCGCCTTGGTCAGGAAGTCCTTGAATTTCAATAACTTCTTCTTCGGACACCATACGTTCAATCATGTGGTTCGCACCGTTGTACAGACAGGTTACTTCTCTGCATTCGTGCGATGCGTCAAAGCTCTGAAGAATCTCTGCCGTTGCCTGACGAAAGTTGTCTTGAGAATCTGCCTTGACGTATGCAGTGGCTTCACCCATTCTGGCTTTCAGCTCTCCTCTGTGTGCAGGGCAGTTGAATACTCCAAGCGGTGAGATTACTTGCCTGAATGCCATCATGTGGCACATCTTTGGTTGCTTGGTGAAGTCTCTCCGATTCCCGTTGATGAGCACCATGAGGTTAGAGCTTGCAATAACCTTGAAATTGGGTGTTTCCAATTTCTTTGTCTCTTCGAGGGTGTCACGAATGAGAGCAACTGTTGCATTGAAATTCTCAACCATTTCTGTGTCCATGACTTCTGCGCCTTCTGGATGCCTCGTCAAAATGGGCTTGAATGAGATGTAGGTGAAGCCGCTCTTTAATGCCAATTTAGCCGCGCTCATCATCTCGTGGATGTTCGGGATAATTTTGACCTTCTCACTATCTCGTTCTGCCCCGGGCCACACGACAATGAATGAGAAACCTATTCCGATACTCGGATTTGCATTTCTAAGCATTGGAACGCTTGCGCAGATCTCTTCAAGCGAGATTTTCTTTTTCGGTTGATGCATGCGAACGAATGTTTCATTGGTGCCAGAATCGAGCGAGAAGCGTACCCAGTCCTTTTGAGTTAGTAAGGGCGTGATCTCAAGGATCTTGTCGTTGTGGGATCCGTTGCTTACGATACCAATTTGTACCGCGTGTCCCTTGAGAAATCGTACTACCTCCGAAAACCCAGGGTAGAGTGTTGGTTCTCCTCCACCAATTAGGATGACCGAACGTAATCCATTCTCCACCATGTTTTCGAGAGACGTCATGAGTAATGCATGCTCGTAACGTGCCTTGCTGTTGAGCATGTTCCAGTCAATGCAGTGTGTGCACGCGTAGTTGCATGCTGTAGTTAGATCAAGGTTCACTGATATCGGTCCCCAGTTTGTCGGCATGGGCTGTGGTGCGTCACCCCTAGTCTTTGCCTGGCGAACTGATCGTTGCCACGCGACGTAAGCCTTCAGCTTTTCGAGTATCGCATCTTGCTTCAATTTTGACGCAAAATCATGCTTGGGCTCAGTCTTTTGGGTATCCATTGCTAGCTCCTCTCTCTCTATATTTGATTGTACAGAATCTACGTCCACCTTAGCAGGATATTAGAAAAAAACAATCATATTATCATTCATGGGCGAGATTCCAGTATTTCGACTCTAACTGGATCTCTCAATATCCGACTTAATCGATATTCATACTCGGCTTCCCAGAGATAAAAAATATTTTTTGCGACCAGCTCTGGGGAAAGCATCCCTTCCGTTTTTTTTATGGTATTTGTCCAGAATTTAGTGGTCATGCCAGTTGGCCCAACTACGAGCGTTTTTTTAACCATTACGTCAAGCGAAACTGATTTTGCGAGCATGGCTAATCCTGCTTTTGTTGCACAATATAAGGGTTCGTATTCCCTTGGAGTCCATTGAGAAGTTGAGGTAATGATTATGAGCCCCCTTAGTTGTTCTTGTTTTTTTAGTAATCTCTGCAACAGTAGGGCAGGGGCCGTTATACCTACATTTATCATCTTCTGTATATGATTGTCTTCAAGCTGGTCTATGTGACCATCTTCAAAGAAACCGGCATTGTAAATCAACGTATCTATTGTCGGTAAATCATTGACTAGCTTGTTTAGTCTTGTTTTAAGAGTTTCGACATTCTCATTAATCGATAATTCAACTTGATTAAAGTAAGGTACACTTGCATCTACCGTCCTACTAGTTGCGTAAATATTCGACTTAAGCGCGAATAATTTTCCTATTTCCAATCCAAGACCGGATAATCCTCCGATAATAAGTGTATTTGCAATTTTGTTGTTCTTAATTTCTGATGACATACATAACGGCCCTGTACTCAAGAATAAAACTGTACTATATTTAATGTTATGCCACAAGACGGTTATTCATTTTTAAAAAGAAAACTGACCCATTTGCAAAGTTCACATATGGGGAAGCTTTTCCTAGACAAGAAATTTTTTCATTATACGTGGATTGGGATTTTCATTTCGGTGCTCAACGTATTCTTGCTATGGCTACTTATAGATATACTTAGCATATCAACCGTCGTTTCCAGTATATTAGTTATCGGACTCACTTTCATTATTCGTTACGTGCTGTTTCGTCGTTTTGAAGCACTCTGAGGCCGACTGTTGTGGTGACTAATGAAATCTGATACGATGTAACCCATGAACAACAGTGTCAAGCCTTTATTGTCCGTGATTGTACCAGTTTATAACGAGGTTGAATCTGTGGTTAAGCTACATTCCGAATTGTTAACTGTACTACGCACATTAGGCTTGCCATTCGAGATTATATACATCGATGATGGCTCTACTGACAACACATACGAAAGGCTAATTTCTTTGGTTCAGATTAAAATTATTCGCTTTCGTCGAAATTTTGGTCAGACAGCGGCTATGGACGCTGGAATAAAAGTTACTACTGGAGACTACTTGATCATGCTTGACGGTGATGGTCAGAATGATCCAGCAGACATTCCTCAGTTAATTGAGAAGCTAGAGAGGGAAAAGCTGGATGTTGTTTCTGGTTGGAGGAAGATTCGACGAGATAATTTTTCAAAACGCTTTTTTTCACTAGTGGCGGCTTTTTTAAGAAAACTATTAATAAATGATGGTATTCATGATAGCGGGTGTACTCTCAAGGTTTATCGAAGAGAGTGTTTTGATGGTGTTGATCTAATGGGAGAAATGCATCGTTTTATTCCGGCTCTTCTTAAAATTAGAGGTTTTAAGATTGGTGAAATGAAGGTTAACCATCGTCCGCGTCTGGTCGGTAAGACCAAGTACACTTGGAGACGAGGATTGAAAGGTATCTTAGATATGATGTCTGTCTGGTTTTGGCAAAAGTATGCTAGCCGACCCCTTCATCTTTTCGGCGGGTTAGGATTTTTATTCGGTCTTGTTGGAGTTTTTTCTCTTGTAACCTTATTTGTTCTTCGTTTGTTCTATTTTGTAACTTTGGCCGACAAAATTTGGCCTTTGATCTCTATTTTTATGATTCTTATGGGAGTCAACTTTTTCATTTCAGGTATTTTGGCCGACATAATGGTTAAAGATTATTTTAAAAACAATCGGCGTGACTACTATTTAATAGCCGAAACAAAAGAACAATGACCAGTTATTTAGTTGAGCATTATGAAAAAATTGGAGATGTTAAGACAGATTTTCGTAATTGGAATCTTTTTCATCTTGTTGCAACTTTAATCAAAGGGGAATCTGTCGTTGATGTGGGATGTGGGGCAGCCTTTTTTTTGAGTATTCTAAAAGCAGGTGGAAAAAATGTTGTTGGAGTTGAGCCCAATAGCGGAATGCGGGCATTGGCTTCCCAAATGAATCCCGGGGTAGTCGTTATCCCCGGGAGAGCTGAAGAGATTGACGTTTTATTGCAAAGACCAGTTGACTCAGTGGTAATGATCGATGTGCTTGAACACATTGAGGATGACGCTGAGCAAGTCAAAAAGGTTCAAGCCATTCTAAAGAAAAATGGCGAGTTTGTCTTCGTGGTTCCTGCTTATCAATTTTTGTATGGTAAAAGAGATAAACATATGGGTCATTATCGGAGATATTCTAAAAAATCGTTGCAAAAAATACTCACTGCTAATGGTTTTCTTATTCAACATATGCGCCATTGGAATGCCCTCGGTTTTTTGCCATACCTTATTTCTGAAAAAATATTTCATAAGCCGTTACAGTTAGAATTAAGAAGGAGTACCAAAACAAACGTGTTGACTAGAATTACTCGAAAGGGATTACATTTTTGGTTGAGGTTAGTTGAGAATAATTTTGATTTTGGTTTTGGTCTTAGCATTATAGGCGTTGCAAGGAAGATATGAAGTTAAAAAGAGTCAAAGAGATATTATTTAATCATAGATTAGCAATTTTATTTGCGGTCATCCTCGCTTTCATCGTGGCCTTTCCGCAGGTTTATTTTCGTATTGATCATCAGAGTGATGGTGTTTATCAGGGTATAGAACTTCTCCCTGACTCTCCGTGGTCAGCGCGTGTGCGAGAGGTGCAGGATGGCCACCCCAACTTTGGAGCCATTTATTATAAGGACGGCAAAGACAATCCATATCTTTTTCAACCACTCGGTTCTATGGTAGTGGGATACGTGGGAGAACTGTTCTCTCTTGATATCAACAATACTATTTTGTTGTCTCGGATTATTCTTTCCTTCATCGTATTTATCTTGATCTATGTTTTTGTTTTTCTCTTGTCAAAAAGTAGATTGACGGCATTATGCAGTTCTACTGTGCTCTTGTTTGCCGAGTCGATCTTGAGTTTCTCTGGTTTATCGAGACTTTTTCATGGCCTCAATCCAGATAGTTTTCTTCGAATCGCTCGGCCAGTTAATCCGGCGATGATTTACGTTTTACTTTTTAGTTTCTTGATATGTTTTTGGTTCTTTTATAAAAAAAATGACTGGCGCTGGGGCGTGGCGAGCGCTATTTTATTAGGCTTAAATTTTTATAACTATTTTTACTCGTGGACCTTCCTCTATTCATTTGGCGCAATCCTAATTTTATTTTTTCTCTGTCAAAAAAGGTGGCGAGAAGCACTGCGTTTGGCGGGTGTATTTCTCGGAGCATTGCTGGTGGCTTTTCCATATTGCGTCAATCTTTATCGCGCCACCATGCATCCGGCCTACGTAGAGGTTGGTGCACGAAACGGAATAGTCCTGACCCATGCTCCTTTATTTGTGGGTTTAACTGCGATAATTGCCTTGATTGTTTTTTTCCTTGGATTTCCAAAGGAAGATCGGGAAAAATATTTTTTTAGCTTAGCTTTATTGCTTACGCCATTTATCACTTTGAATCAACAGCTTTTAACTGGCAGGGTTCTTCAGGAGGCGCACTACCATTGGTTTTTTCATAAACCGATCGCTGTTATTGTCGTCCTCATAGTCATTCTGCACCTCCTCGCTTCTAGAGGTTTTGTTTTGACCAGAAAAGTCATTGCTGGCATCATTTTGACAGTTAGTATTTTCACTGGAGTATTTGTTCAAGCAGAGACATATTTTAACGATTCTCGCGATGGGGGAATGATAGCAGTCGAAAGACAAAAATATGGACCAGTGATGAAATGGCTGAATGAAAATGCGTTAAAAGAGTCTGTTGTTTTAGCTAACGATGAAATTTCGCATCTTACTGTTATTTACACTCCTTTAAACGTTTTTTATCATCGAGCTGCTATGTATTCACTTGCATCCACAAAAGCACGATTACTAGACGTACTTTTTACTTTTTATCGTCTACGAGGAATTAAGGCAGGGGATGCTCGGGAGGTATTTTTTGCCGAGCGAGGTAATATTTCTGCTAATATCTATGGCATACATTATCGAGAACTTCTGGGTTCATATGATGCAATACCAGATGATAAAATTGAAGAAGCGGTTAATCTATATATAAAATCACAATCTGAGGACAGTCAGAATTGGTTCAAAAGGGTATTTAAGAAATATGAAGTAGGGTATGTAGTTTGGGATAAGAAAAGTGACCCATCATGGCAGCTAGATGCATATCAAAATCTTGTTAAAGCAGCTGAATTACCGAATGACATGTTGATCTATCGTGTTCAATAATGTCTGATAAAGTAAGCAATAAAAAATGAAGATTTTATTTTTGTCTGATGATTTTCCGCCTACGAGCTTTGGAGGAGCTGGTATCTCTACCTGTGACATCGCTCTTGGGATGAAAAAAGCAGGCCATGAAGTGTTTGTTGTTACCACGTGCAGGAAAGAGATTGATTCGGGTGAGTCTGATTATGAAGGTATTAAGGTTTATAGAATTGCGAGTGATTATCCAGGCAGATGGCGATCATGGATAAGTCTTTATAATAGGCCTGTGGTTAGCAGGGTTGAAGAATTGATAAGGCAGTTAAAACCAGACGTTGTGCATGCTAATAATATACATTTTTATCTATCGTATGCATGTCTCAAAGTTGCAAAGAAAAATTGTAAAGCAGTTGTTTTCACCGCTCGCGACGTAATGACATTCAATTTCTCCAAGCTTACCACTAAGAGATATCTAGAAAATTTTGATTATCATACAACGTGGCGAGACCACATTAAACAAGCGGGGAAAAGATGGAATCCGCTCAGAAACATCATCATAAAGAGATATTTAGGATATGCAGACAAAATTTTGGCTGTGAGCGATGCATTACGAAAAGCACTTGAGCAAAATAGAATAAGAAATGTCGAGGTTATGCATTCAGGGATAGATGTGGATTCGTGGCGTGTAAGTAATGAGGATGGGATTAATTTCCGTCAAAAATATGGTACAGATAATAAGAAAGTTATTTTATTCGGCGGTCGTCTAAGCGACGCAAAAGGTTGCAAGCAAGTTCTCGGCGCAATGGTGGAGATTTTGAAGAATATTCCGAATGCTGTTTTGCTTATCGTCGCTAGTCTAGATGGACACACTAATCAGTTGACGGCGGAAGCGAACAAGCTGGAAATCGGTGATAGATTATTATTTACTGGTTGGGTTGGAAGAGATAAAATAAAATTCACCTACGCATGTGCCGATATTGTATTAGTGACTTCAATTTGCTTCGATTCATTCCCTAGGATCGTGCTAGAGGCAATGGCTTCTGGAAAGCCCGTTGTGGGTACTTGTTATGGAGGTGCTTCGGAAGCGATAATCGATGGAGTAACGGGGTATGTCGTGAATCCTTTTGATGTTGATATAATGTCAAAGCAAATCGTAGACCTACTTTCAAACCATCATAAGGCTGCGGAATTTGGACATGCTGGACGCCAAAGAATACAAGCTGATTTTAATCTAGATATTAAGGTAAGTGAACTAATATCAGACTACAAAAAGATACTATCTTCTAAATAAACTGGTAAGATTTCTTAAGTTTATATGTTTGAAGTGAGGTTTTGATTACTACTACACCTAGTAAGACTAACTCAAAGATTTGTTGTTGGTGTATACTGGGAGCATCAGAATCGTGTTGTGTATGGGGTATTTAAAATACTCGAATTGGACATCAGAACTGATATACTTTTGATATGAAAGCTGCACTTTTAGTTATCGATTTGCAGAAGGACTTTTTTAGGTCTGAGCGTTTACAATCTTTGCAATCAGCGTTAACAGACAATACAAATGTGCTTATTGATACGGCACAAAGTAAAAACATTCCGATAATATGGGTTCGACAAGAAATGAAGGCTGATATGAGCAACGCCCCTCTTGGAGATAGAAAAGAAGGAAAATCTTTCGTTGTAGCAGGAACAGAAGGTGCCCAGTTGTTGGATGGGTTGCAAAAACAACTAAGTGACTACGAGATCGTAAAGACACGATACAGCCCCTTTTTTAAAACGGAGCTTGATGATTTATTGAAGAAACTTGTCGTAGACACCTTAATTCTCTCCGGAATAAATACTCATGCATGCGTCCGAATGGCAGCGATTGATGCCTACGAAAGAGATTACGAGATTATTCTGGCTACCGATTGTATCAACTCCTGGGACGAAGAACATCACAGAGTGTCCCTCAAATACCTATCGGGTAAAATCACACACCCGATGACCAACGAGGAGATTAAGCTCTTGAGCTGAAAGTTTCCAGAAGTAGTTCTTTTGATCGTTGTGAACGAAACTTTTTCTCATAAAGGGGTTTCTGTTGTATCAACTGGCTGGATTGATAGAAACGATATGAAATTGGTTTACGCAAGCTATGATGCTGTACTCATGCCATCAATTTGTTTCGATTCGTTTCCAAGAATAGTTTTGGAACCAATTGCTATGGGGAAACCGGTTATTGCTACGCATTATGGTGAAGCAAAAGAGATTGTTCTCAATGGTGTTTCAGGATATGTTATTAATCCATTTGATGTAAAAGAAATTGCCGACAAAATCACCAATCTTCTCGTTGACGATAAAAAAGGAGAAAAGTTTGGAATAGTTGGAAGAGATGCGTGAGAGCTGATTTTAATATTGATAAAAAAATTTAATTGCATATTAGCCACCAGGAAAGACTCTTAAAAGGAAAAAGAGAAAAACTTTTTAACTCAGGAGGTGTATTTTAGAAAACGGAGTACTTTATTTTGATGGAATGTGCTATGCTGAGTGTTCAGTTTCTGGAGTGTTGTGATTCCTGAATTACTTATCAGTATTAGATAGTAGTTCGGTGTTTTTCTGTTATTTTTATTTTTTAAAATTCGAACTCGTTATGACTCAAATGCCAACGAAAAGAGTATTTGGAATAATACTAACCTACAATTGTGCATTATTTTTGCCAGAAGTAATTTCAAAAATACCGAAAGAATATTTCGATATAATCATAGTCTCTGACGATGATTCGTCTGATAACACGATGGATGTAGCAAAACAACTTGGTGTGCAAGCTTTTACTCATCCGCACACAGGCTATGGAGGTAATCTAAAATTCGGTCTCAATAAGGCGGTTGAGATGGGAGCGGATCACATGATAGAGATACATGGCGATGGGCAGTACGACCTTTTTTCTGTACCACTTGCTATTCCAAAGCTTAATGCTGGAGTTGATTTTATTCTAGGAAACCGATTCTATAAATTTTTTCAACCATGGAAAGATAACATGAGCCTGATTCGTATACTCGGGAATCTCACTCTTTCAACGATCGGTCGTTTTGGTCTATGGATAAAACCGTTAGATCTTTTCCCTGGTTTCCGCGCATACAGTAAGCGTTTTGTTGAAACAATCGATTTTGCCAACGGATCAGATGATTACTTTTTTAGCTTTGAAGTTATTGTTCTGGCAAAATATGCTGGGCTTGTAATAGACTCGGTTCCTGCACGTTGTTTTTACAACAAAGGAGGACACAGTTCCATGAATCTTTGGAAAGGTATGCTTGAAATTTACCAGACACCTCATGCGGTCTTGCAGTACTGGCTTGCACTACTTGGTTGGAAACGAACCATCCTTAAGAATCAAGGAAAGCTCTCTCTTATGAAGTAACTGTTCCGTCGCAGAAGATAAATTTACCTCCACCTTTTCTGAAATTTTCTTCCTTAGCCATGATGATATCTGCGTAGTTTGGCGCTGTAATAAAGAAATAGTCTGGTAAGCGCTTTTCTGCATCTTTTCGCGAGATAACTGGAATATGAGTCACTGGTGTGTACTTTCCTTGTTTTGCTGGAGAATCATCGACGAAGTAGTCAATGTGCTTCTGTGTTATACCTGCTAACTGTAAGACAGAAAAACCTTTAGCTGCAGCTCCGTAACCTGCGATTGATTTTCCTTGTTTTTTGAGCTCAGTTATTACTTTATACAACTTATTCGCTTCAATTTTACAACCTTCACCATATGCTTTTGCTGCCTTAAGTGTGTTGAGTTTTGTTTTTTCCTCTTCTTGTACAAGTTTTTTGAAGCGTTCACTTTTAGCTCGATTCTTATCTCGAGAAGCAAAAATTCGGAGAGATAGTCCATCACCTTGAGCTTCTGTGACAAAGGCATCAAAAACATAAAGTCCATTCATTTGTGCAAGGTCAATCCAGTTTTTGAGTGAGAAATATGAATAGTGATCAAGGTAAACTAGAGCGTAGTGGCGATGCTTAACCATACCACCCCAATAATTAACTTCTGCCCAGAAAATACCGTCTTCAGAAAGCAATTCTGCTACTCCCTCCATTACTCCATGGATATTATCGATGTGAGCAAGACAGTTTGCACCTCCCACTACTTTTGAAGGACCAAACTCTTTTTTTATTATTCTCGCAATGCGTCCTTCCATGGGTCCTGAAAGGGTTGGTACGCCTCGAGCAAGAGCTCGTATAACAACGTTTGTTGCCGGATCAACACCTAGAATGCGACGACCATCTTTCATTTTTTCAAGCACAGTTCCGTCATTTGATCCGATTTCGACAATAAGGTCATCTTTTTTCGTGTGTTTATCGTGAACTTCGGTTACGAGACTGTCGAAAGCGCGCATGTATTGACTCTGTTGTGGCATGTCGCCTGTAAAGTATAGATAATCTTGATCGTGATATATTTTGTGTGAGTCGACAATCGTTTTAAGTTGCGCAAGAGAACATTTTGAACAGCGCACAACAACGAGCGGGTATTTTTTTTCACCCTTAGAAAGGTCTTTCTTGTCGAGTAAAGAGTTTACGAGGGGAGCCTTTCCCATATCTAAAACGTCGTCAAACTTGGTGTTACCACAAATTCTACATTTCATATCACTATTATTTATGATTGTCTTTTAATCCAGTCTACTACATCTACTTCGGGTGACCATCCGAGTGTAGCTAGCTTAGTTATGTCGGCTTCATGTCGCTCAACTTCCCACGGTCTGCGAGGTATCCATTTCACCTCACCACCCACCGCATTAGCGATTTCTTCCATTGTATTAACTTTTCCTCTCCCAACATTGTAAATCTCACCTTTACCCGCACGATCATCTGTAACAAGAATGTATACCGCATTCGCAATATCACCTGCATATATAAAATCTCTCTGTCCAGAACGAAATGATGACTGGGCAGTTGTCTCCGTGAGCGTAATTGGTTGCCCAGTTTTTTTAAGTCTCAAAAAAGCTGCAAGTGCGGTATCCTCGCGCTGATATTCGCCGAATACCTGGAAGAATCTAGCTGTAACAGTATTCAATCCAAAATTTTCCGCATACATTTTAAGGAGAAATTCACATGAAAGTTTTTGCCACGAATAGTGCTCAATAGGCATTCCCAACATGTCTTCTTTCCAAGGGGTAGGATTTTTACCATACAGAGATGCGGTTGAAGGGAAGAATATTTTTTTTACTCCCGCCTCACGCGCAACCTCGAGGAGGTGCACAGTCATGTCTATATTATCGTAGGTAGACTCTTTCGGATGCCGTGAACAATCTGGGATATTTGTTCGCCAAGCTAAGTGCACAATATAATCAACTCCAAGTACGTCGCGATAATTTAAATCACGTACATCTGTGTGTAAAAATACGTTCGACTTTGCAGTTTCGGGGCGTTTATCGACTCCTGTTACTTTATGACCCTCTTTTTGAAACTTCGGTATGATGTGTTGTGCTAAAAATCCTGATGAGCCGGTTACTAGTATTTTTAAAGGCTGTTTCTGTTCAGTGGACATGAGATAGCTGTTAATATTTTAATATAATGATTACGTTTTATAATTTACATGTCCTTAAATGTTGACCAAATCTTTTCTTGGTATTCATGGTATGTAGTTTTGTCGAATCCTTCATCTGGCGCATTTAACCATTTGTTTACCGAACAGAAAAGTCCGTGTTTTTCCTGAAATTTGTATTCCGGCATGCGTCTCTTTAAAAGTTCACAAAGGATTACCTTCGTTTCTAACCCACGTATTTTATAACTCATCGGTAGTGTAAATGCAAATTCAATGATGCGTCGGTCTAGGAATGGACATCTGTTTTCTACTCCCCAGGCAGAAGCCATTCGATCTCCCATACGCAAAAGCTCCCGCATATTTCCATTAAATTCTTCCCAAAGCATATCGCGATGGGGAAAAACTTTTGTATAAGAAGGAAACTTATTGCGGCCCAGACGATTGAACTCATTTGGAACGTATCTAACGTATCCCCCGAAAAGTTCGTCCGCTCCTTCTCCGGAAAGTACTACTTTCACATTTTTTGAGCGAGCTTCTTCCGCCAATTTCCACAGACCAAAAGGTGAGAAAGTTGATACCGGATAATCCAAGTGCCAAAGGATTTTTGGGAAAATTTCACGAAATTCTTTTTGGTAATCTCCATCTTGATATGTGAATTGATTCGAAAAATTGTGGTAGGTGGAAATGAGGGTCGAATCAATTCCGCCTGAAAAGTATAGTCCGTACGAAACATCACTGCGCGTTCGTAACCGCACCGAGTCTGCAAGGATTGTATCCAGTTCTTTTAATGCACTTTCAAAATCTATGTCACGTTCTTTCGGTGTAAATTGCCACCATTTCCTAATATCAAGAGTTTTTTTATCAAAATGAAATCTTGCTGAATGAGCGGGCGGTAGCTCCTGACATGCAAACCCTAACGCCTTGGCTTCAGACGCAAATTTAAATTCGCCAGAAGCGTTTAAAGAGTAGTACAGTGGTTTCTCACCGGCAATGTCTCGTGCAAGAAAAATTGATTGACCATCGTTGACTGCAAACGCAAACATGCCGTTAAGCTTATCGAGGCAACCTTCGTTCCATTCAATATAAGCCACCAGAAGAACCTCGGTGTCGCTACTTGTTTTAAATGTATGTCCGATTTTTTTCAACTCCTCTCGCAAATCAATATAGTTGTAAATTTCACCGTTGAATGTGAGAGTTAAACCTTTGTGTGTAATAGGGCATAAATCATTCGAAATCAGATCTATTATTTTCAACCGCCCCATACCCATGGTGAACCGCTCATCCTGAAAAGTCCCCGCATCATCCGGTGCACGATGACGCATCAGTTCAAGCATTCGTACAACGTCTTCTTTAGATGGCGCTCCTGCTATTGCACACATATACTGATATCATAGCATCCTTTTTATCAATTTGCATCATTTGTATGAGGCCACCCATTCCATATTAAATCGAAAAATTGTTGCAAGTGCAGAGCATGTGATTGTATGCTTTAATACACGTATGACTTTTTTCCTAGCTATTTTGTTTGGGCTGACACTGTGTTTTTTTGGTTGGCAATTTTCTCGCTATACTTTGAGAGAGAGTCGAATCGAGCATCTTTTGGCATTGTCAGGACTACTTGGTATTAGTCTATACACATTTGTTATTAACGTGCTTGGGCACTTTCTGCCGATACAGCTTGTTTTCTTTGCCGTTATTTTGTTATTTATCGTTTACAGTTTTTTCCCGTTAATTTTTCGTCGCACGAATTTCTTCAGACAACATAAGCCTCTACAATGGGTAATACAAAAGAAGGGATGGCAGTGGGCACTTTTGATTGGATGCATATTCATTACCATCTCGGTAACATTGATCTCGTATCGTCATCAAATGGATGGGGCTGTATACCGTGGACCAAATGCGGTGGCCATGGCAGAAGGGAATTTCCCACCAAAGGAAATTTGGAACCCCGAAAAACCTCTTCGTTACCACCATGCTCCAGATCTTTTCGCGTCAGCGGTTTTAAAAGTTACCAATACACCACTCAATTTCGCATACGCTCTTGGGAGAGGAATACTAGCAGGATGTCTCTTTCTTTTGTTGGTCGTTTTTGCTATGGAATTCCTTTCTGCTTCGGTATTTGTTGCTTTCATATCGGCGATTTGTGCTACCTATGGAGGTTCGATTGCCATTTTTAGTTTGGCAAAAGCCTTACCTTCTTTCGTCGATATTATTTCAGGAACATATACCGGGTCATACAAGTTTGTATCAGACGCAATCGTCGGCGAATTCACCACACCCGCAATAAATACGGTAATGGGTCAGCATTGGGGAGCGATGGCTCTCGTCCTCATAACGACTGTGGTTTATTTATATTTGAGCGCGTTACAGGAAAAAGCTCAAAAATATTATTGGTACCTGCTGGTCATCGGGTGTTTAGTGGCTCTTCAGGCGCTTGTGTCAGAACCTTATTTTGCATCACTCATAGCAGCACTAGTCGGTTTTCCAATAATGGTCCGAGTCTTGTATGGCAGTTCAGATTTCGCAAAACGAGCTCTGATCTCCTCGCTTATTGTTATAAGTATTGCGTTACCAATCGCTTTTGTTCAGGGTGGTTTGTTTGGAACGGCGGTTACACAGCAGTTCAACCTAACCCAGGAAAACGGCACCGAAAATACGATCTTATTTACTGGTAATGACAGTGACAAAAACCTATTTAAATTGAGTACACCCTCTGCGTTAAGCGAAAGTTATGACAATCGGATTTTTAAAGAAATGGCATTGCTCTTTGTTCTCTTTGTTCCGGCACTATTCTTTTTGTTCAGGTCTCATGCGCGTGTGGCTCTCTTTTTATCGCTCTTATTTCTTGCGTTTTTTCTACCTCCTATTGTATTCGTTTCCGATTATTTTCTTATTACTCAACTACTCTGGCGTTTCTTCTTCCCAATAAATCTTATAGGAGGTCTTGTTATTGGTTATGTATTTGCACAAGCATATCTCAATACACCCATCCTTTGGAAAAAGATATCGCTGTTTTCAATCCTTTTAATATTTTTAGGACAAGGGTTTTGGACACATGTGGTGTGGCTTGGAGTTGGGTATCCGCCCGGGAGTGTCTGGGATCAAAATGCTGTTTTTTTTGCAAAACCCGGCAGTGCCGAAGCAGCTTCATATGCTTGGGTTCGGGCCAACACAACAATACAAGATCGGTTTTTAATCCTTAAGGATACGTATCGTCAATGTGGTATCGATGCCGCTCCAAATTGTCTATTTGTGTATAACACTGGAAGATTTGCACCGATATTTAAACACCAAGCTGTAGTTGAGGGCAACGAAGGTGATGAGATCCCTACAAAAGAATTAGCCCTGTTTGATAATGTGAGCACCACGTGTGATGCAGATATTCTTGCGCGTCTTAATTTTGATTATATCTATGTCGACAAGTTGTGGCCGAAAGGAATGGAGAAACAGTGTCTGAAGAACAACACTCTTTCACTTGAATTTACTTCGACTGACGATAACAATAACATTAGAATATATAAAATTGTCGATTAGTTATTTTCTTTAGACCATCGGTTGTCTAAAGATAAGAAATTTATTATCTACCCGGGTAGTTTGGGCGACGTTTATTTTTAGCTACAACGTTAGTTGTTAAGGGCCCGTTTTCTGTGGTATATTTCAATAATATGAAAAAGAAAAATATTATTGGAATGATTCCGTCAAGAATGGGCTCTACACGTTTCCCAGGCAAGGCCTTAGCCACTATTTATGGCATTCCTATGATCGGCCATGTATACTTTAGGAGCAAAATGAGCAAACTACTTGATGACGTTTATATCTTGACTCCAAGTAAAGAGATTATGGATTATGCTGATTCTATTGGTGCGAAATGGATAAAAGACGGGAAAAAAGAATATAGAGGATGTTCGAATGCAACAGCGGACGCGACTATAGAGATTGAAAAAAGGACTGGTAAGAAAATCGATGTTGCCGTAATGATTCAAGGAGACGAACCAATGATTGTTCCTAAAATGATTGATATGGCAACTAAGCCAATGCTTAAAGATTCATCCATAAACGTGGTAAATCTAATGGCACCTATTCGAAGTGAAGAAGAGCACAATGATCCAAATTGCCCAAAAGTTGTAGTCGACGTAAACAATTTTGCACTATATTTCTCTAGAGAGCCTATTCCTTCCAAAAAGAAGTGGGCAGGAGGATCGTACCCGAAATATAAACAGGTTTGCATCATGCCATTTGCTCGTGACTTTCTAATAAAATTCAGCAAAATGAGACCAACACCCATGGAGCTTGTTGAGTCTATCGACATGAATAGAGCTTTAGAACATGGTTATGGTGTTAAGATGGTTTTAGAAAATGAGGAGACTTACTGCGTTGATACTCCGGATGATTTAAAGAGAGTTGAAAGACATATGAATGATGATCGACTAATCGAAAAGTATGCACCTAAAAAAAGTTCTTAATAGGCTATTGCATATGGTGAACTTGGAAACAGCAGGAATATAACAACCATGGTTCAAACGAGCATTATTATCAGGACTCTTAACGAAGAACGACATATAGGCAATATTTTAGTTGCTATATCTGAACAAGAGTATAAGGATTATGAAATTATAGTAGTCGATTCAGGTTCAAGCGACAAGACATTAGAAGTAGCTCAAAAATTTCCGGTTAAGGTTATTAAGATTGATGGTAGGGATTTTACATTTGGGTATTCGCTTAACATTGGTTGTAGAGCAAGCTCGGGGAAATATTTAGTATTTGTCTCGGCCCACGTACTTCCGACTGATAAGCATTGGTTGGGAAATCTAATAAAGCCCTTCACTGATAAAAAGGTTGCGATGGCATATGGGAGACAAAGAGGGACTAATGTATCTAAATTTTCAGAACAGAGAGATTTTGAATATTTGTTTCGAGACGATGTATTAAATTGGAACGTAGTTTCCGATTATGCAAACAACGCCAATTCTGCTGTAAGAAAAAGTTTATGGAATGAGAGACCATTTGACGAATTTCTCTTCGGGCTTGAGGATGTGGAGTGGGCTAAGGCTATGGTGCAAAAAGGATTTAGTATATTTTATGAGCCTACAGCAAGTGTCTATCATATTCACGAAGAGAAGTGGCATCAAGTTTTCAACAGATACAGAAGGGAAGCAATAGCGGCATATCGAATAGGCCTTAAACATCCGCCTCAAGCCAGGACTCACTTTTTTTGGTTAATACAGAGACTCTCAGGTGATTTGCTTTTAACATTTCCTGACTATTCATCTTCAAGACTAGATGAGATATTGAGATTCCGCTATTACCAGTGGAAGGGCAGTAGACAGGGTTGGTTTAAGGATCGAAATATCGATTTGGATAGAGATAAGTATGAACTTTCATTTCCAAGAGAGAATCACGCTGTTGTAATTTACGGTAAGCGTAAAGCGGGGATAAAAGAACTACCCTTGCCCAAAACAAAGCCTGGCGACATCCTTATACAAATTAGTCATGTTGGCATTTGTAAAACGGATTTAGAAGTCTATGAAGGGTCCCTAGGCTATTATAAAAACGGACCCGCAAAATACCCTATAATTCCTGGCCACGAATTTTCAGGTACAATTGTGAAAATTGGCGCAAGTCCAAGGTTTAGGGAGAGATTCAAGGTTGGAGAAGCTGTAGTTGGTGAGTGCATCATGACGAGGGAGGTCGGTAAGGAGCGTAAAGAGGTTGGGGTTGTGAATTATAATGGTGCATATTCTAAACTGATTGTTATGCCGGGAGATATGATTCACAAGGTCCCGGAGGGCTTGAGTCTAGATGTGGCTTGTCTTGCAGAACCCCTTGCAGTAGTCCTTAGGGCGCTTAGACGTTCAGGCAATAGACTTCACTCAAAGTCGGAAATTGCAGTAGTTGGTGCCGGACCTATTGGTAACTTATTTGCACAGGTTCTTTCAAGTTATGGACACTATGTTTCGTTATTCGACAAGAGAGAAGATCGTCTTTTATTGCTTAAAAATGGTGTTAAAAAAACGTACACATCGTTCGAAAAGATTAAGGATTTCGGAATTATAGTTGAGGCTACTGGCTCAAAAGAAGTTTTGGATGAACTGTTAAGGGTGAGCGGAAATGATACGACATTCATAGTCATTGGATTTCCATACGGCAAGACAGAATATAACTTTGAGGATTTGGTAGGGAAAGAGAAAGTGCTTATTGGGTCTGTGGGTGCCGAGTGGGAAGACTTCGAGAATGCTCTTGAAATGTTGCCCAAATTGGAGACCAAAGTCTTTACGGAAAACATTTATGCGCTCGAAGATTATGAAAAGGCGTGGGACAGCCTGCGTGAAGGTAAAAAATTTAAGATTCTTATTAAGCCATAAAGATGTATAGTATCGACAATTCAAACAATATCATAGATATTTCGGTTCCAATAGATGGACAGATTCCATTGTGGCCTGACTCTTTGGCGCCTGAAGTAATTAGTGTTCATTCCATTGAACATGAAGATGGTGTAAATGAGACTAGGATTTCTATGGGAATGCACGCAGGATCCCATCTTGATGCCCCTAGTCATTTCATTAAAGACGCCAAATCAATGAATGATTTGGATCTTAATCTTTTTTTTGGTAACGCATTTGTGGTAGATTTACCAAATGTGCCAGAGGTCAAGGCAGAAGACCTTGCACGGGCCAATATTCCCGAGGGCACAGAAAGATTGTTAATAAAGACTTCTAACTCTAAATTGTGGGAGAGAAACGTAGGGTTCCAAAAAAATTACGTTGGATTAACAATAGACGCCGCAGAATGGCTGGTAAAGAAGAAGATTAAGCTCGTGGGCTTGGATTACTTGTCTATAGCAAAATTTGAGCAGATAGAAGAGGTTCATGTAATTCTACTTGGCGCCGGTATTCCGCTATTGGAGGGCATAAATCTTTCAGAAGTCCAAGAAGGAATTTATACTTTAATATCACTTCCCCTTAATATACAAGGAGTGGAAGGGGCACCTGTAAGAGCTGTCTTAATTAAACAATAGCTATGCATAACAAAGTGTTAATCTCAGCCCCCTATATGCATAAGGAAAAAGAGAAGATATTGAAAATGCTGCCTGATTTCTCATATGAAGTGGATTGGGTCTCAGTAATTGAGAGGCTTGAAGAGAAGGACCTTCTACCTATAATTTCTAAGTACCATGGAATCCTTTGTGGCGATGATAGAATCACTCAAAAAGTTATAGATGCCGCAACTAATTTAAGAGTGATAGTAAAATGGGGGACAGGGATCGATTCTATAGACAAAGAGTACGTAGAGTCTAAAGGAATTAAAGTTTTCAGAACGCCTGGTGCTTTTACCGAGCCCGTGTCTGATACTACCATTGCATTGATGTTGAATGAGACAAGGGGAATCGCAAGAAATGATAAAGTGGTTAAGACTGCTGGGTGGGACAAACCTCAAGGCTACACTCTCCACGAAAAGACAATCGGTATTATCGGATTTGGAGAAATAGGCCAAGCTGTGGCTAGGAAGCTTTTAGCTTTTGGACCGAAAGTGCTTGTAAATGATGTTAAAGATATCGACAGCCTAATTTTAAGCAATCTAAATGCAAGAAGCGTTTCTAAAGAAACCATATATGATAAATGTGACATAATAACTTTGCATTGTGACCTTAATTCTACGAGCAAGCATTTGCTCTCAAAGGATACCTTTACTAAGATGAAAAGAAAGCCTTATATTATTAACACTGCGAGAGGTCCAATAATCAAAGAACAAGACCTAATAGAAGCTCTAAATAATGACGTTATATCAGGAGCTGGGTTGGACGTTTTTGAAGACGAACCGTTAGCAACAGACAGTCCTCTGCGCGGAATGAATAATGTGACAATGTCATGCCACAACTCCAATAGTAGTCCAGAATGCTGGGATAAAGTTCACCTGAATTCTTTAAAGATGATGGAGGAGGGCTTAAAAGTAAAATAGTCAATGCGAAAGAAGGCCCTAGTAATATTTAATGACAATTGCCATGAGGACAACGCCAAATGGTGGCAACAATTTAATGTTGTTTTTGCCCATGAGCGATATAGGCCTACCGCCGAAAAATATGGTTTAGAATTTGAAAATATAGAAGAACTTCTATTAGAAGGAAGCATATACGAGGCAAGCGCACTTGCAGAAGAATTGTCTCGACTCAAGTTAAAAGACGGATCTAGGCTAACAAAATTATTAGTCTATAAGGGCTATGAGTTATGGTGGATAAACTATAATAGACTATATCTTTTTTATTGTTTGCCTTTCACACAATACAAAAAATTATTTGAGCGAATAAATAATTTCAATTCAGTCCATCTTTTCGATCCTCCATTTAGGGGTTTGTTTCATTTATATCTTGAAGCATACAATTGTGAAGTCGATGTAATACGTGGACATGGGTTTAAAAGCCCTTTTTTTCTTCCATGGGGTATTCTTGTGCAAATTTTTTTAACGATTATTTTTATACCATTCCTCATAATCAAAAAACATAGCCTAATGGTTTTCATAGGAGACAAATTTGAAAAAAATCATGACTATGATTTTAGGATGAAATTTATTTACGAAGAGCTAAGAGAGAGACAAATTCCTTTTGTTGAGTTTGTACGAAGCCTTGAGCCTTGGAAAAATATTCTTGAGCACGCCTTAATCAGGAAACGACCTGTCGTTTATTCAGAAGCCGTTGTGTATCTTGGAAAGTTTTTGAGTCTTATTACGGGCGGACGACAAATATCTAAAGCAAAGTATGGTACTACTAATTTCTCACACGTCGTAGACAAAGAAATGCGTTTTAAATTTATGCTTGCAACTCAATACATTTCCTGCGCGCATAATGACATATGGGCAATTCGTATAATGAAATTAATTCTAAAGATTATAGGTGTTAAGGCATGTTTCGTAACGGCAGCACTTGAGCGCAATTTTCATGCCGTTATGGGATGCAAATTAAATGATATTCCCACTGTAGGTATTATGCATGGACTTTCATCCAAGTATTATACTGTTTTTGATCTTTTCCCGAGTTTCGAGGGAGGTAAGCCCATGGCAGTAGACAAATACGGGGTTTGGAGTGAATGGTGGAAGGAATATTATATAAAAAATGGCACTACGTATCTACCGAACCAGCTTCATGTTTCAGGTTTAATGAGGCCACTCGAAAATGAAGATTTGAAAATAGTAGATGAAGTTGAATCTGTCAGAACTAGTTCACTGATTAAAGTACTTTTTGTCCCGGGACAGATATCGGAACCTAAAGAAGTTGCTCCTTATCTACTGGCTCTATTGAAGGATCCTGCCATGTCTGTCTATCTAACTTTTCGTCCATACAGAGATGGCTTTGAAAGGAAGCTAATGAAATATGATTCGAGAATTGTTAGTCTGGTTGGGGAAGACAGAATTTTTAGGGGGAATATAAAGGATGCAATCGCTGAATGTGATATCGTGGTAGGGTCCAACAGCACTGCTGTACTGGAGGCCTTATTGCAGTTAAAGCCGCTTACTTTATTCAAGACGACAAAATGGGGTGATTACTTTTATGCCAAGTCTTTCAGTTCAGAAGGAAAATTTTATGCAGAAACCCCGGAAGATCTTATTCAGTGTATTAAGACAAACGTAGAAACACCAAAGATTTTGTTAAATAAACTACAAGAAAGATTCTTTGGTAATCCTTATTCTAACGGAAGCAAATGGGTCGTCAATCAACTTGAAGAAGCTATCACTTTAAAGAAAAATTGATGGATTATTCGATATTTGCAATAGGTATTAGAGAATGCTTTAATGGCAATTAATATGGCCCGCGACATTATAAAAAAAATATCAGAGCTCTTAATACATATTGAGGATAATAATGACTTAAAGAATGTTGTGCACAGTCTTGAAGGATTTAGTGGGAAAAAAATAATTGCCACACTGCAAGGAATTACAAAGATACTTTGTGAAGATTCAGTATATCTTGAGATAGGTGTTTTCCGTGGGCTTACGCTTTTGTCGAATGCTTTCGAAAACAAAAAAGTTCCGTGTTGCGGTATAGATAATTTTTCATTATTCGATGCTGAAAGAAATAACCGTCGTATTATAGAAACGAATATAAATCAATTAGGTTTATCTAACGTAAACATTATCGATCGCGACTATGAGGACGCTCTTGGATCATTAACTGATTATATTGGAGCGAAAAAGGTTGGGGTTTTCTTTGTGGATGGTCCACATGATTATCGATCTCAGTTAGTTTCACTTTTGTGGATAGTTCCGCATCTGGCCGATAATTGCGCGATAATAATAGACGATGCTAATTACTCTCATGTGCGTCAAGCAACAAACGATTTTTTGCGTACGTTTCCCGACTTTGCGCTTATAGCAGAAGCTTATACCCCTAAACACCCCGCAAATATGAATGATGAGGAAAAAAGAAATGCGCTTAATGGTTGGTGGAACGGTATAAATATTATAGTGCGCGATCCCGAAAGATTGATATCGAGAAAATTGGCAAAAGAAGATAATAAAAAACTACATTTTGCATCCCACGACATTTTCCGGCACGAATTTGCCGATGTAGCCTTTGATATCATGAGGCTCGCTCAATTGGCTAAATTTGATGAATTGAAGAAACTTATTGCAAAACATAAAAGCGATTATCCTGAATTCTTCGAACACCAGAATACTTTTAGTGACTCTCTTACGCGTTTTGTGGTGTACAGTTGATTAACAAGTAATATATCTGCCAGTTTGCTATCGAGGTCATATTCAAATCAGTATTTTTTAATGATAACAGGAACTCCTTTTCGTGCTACAACATACACATTAGCGTAAGCGGCTCCATTTTTGGACAATGCATCCAGTCGGTAGGCTGTTGCTTTAATGAGGCGCATGAGAATGTTTCTTAACTTTCGTTTTAGCTTTGACAATGAAGACATCTCGTAGTGACTAAATCTTGAAAAGTGAATCATTTCTGCCAATACGGAAGGTGTCTTCCCGTAGCAACCGCTTTCCTCTATTATAAATGATTCATTTTCGAACAGGCTTTCCAGTCCCTCTTTTGTATAGCGGAAAAAATCGTATGGATCTGCATGAAAAGGAATCATAAATGGCGCCGTAATTATACATACTCCACCCGGTTTTAGAATACGTCTAATCTCTCCGACAACAACCCATGGTTTTTCCACGTGTTCCAACATCTGGGTTGAGATGACAGTATTAAATGAATCATTTGAAAAAGGAGTATCGGTAGCATCTCCTGTAACATCGATATTATTTCCGGGCACCATATCAAAAGTTATGTACTCACTTGTGTGCGAAGCAATAAGTCCTTTATATTTTGCGCTCCCAGCACCAAAGTCGAGTGTCTTTCCTGAAATATATTTACTAAGATATGCCACAACGGCACGAGTGTTTTTCAAATTGTCCATGATTAAATATTATTACAACAATTCACCGTTTGTTAAATACACGCAACTCTTTCTTTCACAAGCGTACTGCAAAAATTTTTCAAGATCATTCCACATACCATATTTTTCGATTTCCCACGAATGTCCCCATAAATGAAATACTTCACCCGTTTTAATCGCACTATCAAAAGTGGCTTTTGTTGCGCTTAACCATGAGTACATTGATCGTGTGGGTACTCCGAGATGTTTGAGATTAAAAGCCCTTTGCGCATATGGCTCAAAAAGTTTTCTTAGGTAATATCGTTTTGCTCCCAACTTGCGAAAAGGAAATGGATACACCTGAATTGTCGTATTCATGCGAAAAGGATAAATAGGAGAATTTATAAACCCCAAACCTGTGGTTCGCGCTCCAATAAAACCAGCTTCTTTTACTGCAGTTACCACAGAGTCGTCATAAAATCCTTTTGGATAGCAAAACATTTTTACCTCAAAGTCTAAAAGATTTTCAAGCCACTTTTTACTGCCGGCGATTTCTTCTCTTTGCTTTTCAGGCGATAATTCACGTAGGTCTGGATGTGTTAGGGTGTGTGCCCCTATTTCCTGCGTAGTGGCAAGGCGTTTGATGTCATCATCTGTTAGGCGATTCAGGCGCAACTCTTTTGTTATATAAAATGTCCCCTTGATACCATATCGAATTAACATGTCCGAAAGTCGGTTGTCTAGGATGTCCCCGTCGTCCCAACTAGTTGTTACTTTAAGCATTTATCGTGAGTTAATTGAACTGCTTTTTTGGGCTATTAAAATATAACCGTGGGTAAATAATTTGTTAGCTCGACTATCGTCTCGACTATCTAGAAAAATAGCCCAAGTGCCCAAAATTTTTAGCCGTAGGCTAAATATTTTGGCGAACCATTTATTGTTTGGACGAATACGTTCAATCCAATAACGTGCTTTGAGTTGAGCCATAATACTCCAATAACCACCTCTTCGTTCGAGCACCTTGATTTCGAATCCGACATCTTCGGCCAAACGTCGCAAGCCATGTATGGTGAATCGCCAAAAATCAAATGGTTCATCGTGTAGCGGGTCAAAAAGATTCTCGGTTATAAGCACTACGTCACCAGGCCGTAAAACTCTGTACAGTTCATTAAAGGCCTTAGAAAGTTCATATACATCTCCTAAAACTTGAGTACAGACAATTGAGTTAAACGCTTGATCCTTGAATGGTATCATTTCGATTCTGCCTACTACATCAACATTTTTGCCGGGTTCGATATCCATTTTAACATATTCATCAAACTGAAATAGATTCTGATAGCGCGAAAAACTACCAGACCCAATGTCTAAAACTCGTCCATTTATTAAGCTGGAATACTTCTTGATTTGTTGGTAAAGCTCTATTCGTCCCGTTTTGTATATGTATGTCATAATTGTATTGTTAGTATGGGAGTTATTCGCTTGTTGATATTTTCCAGACCATTATATTGATCAAGAATGAGACAAAAGAAAAAGACACTTTTGCTATAATCAGACCCAAGATTCCACCCCATATTCCCAGAACTATATAGAGCAAAATCTGAGTAGTGTTTTGCACAAGGCTACTTACAAAAATTGATTTCGTTAATTTTTGAGCTGTGAGAATAAGGCCCACATAACGGTTGGGTAAGGCGAAAATAATACTAATTGCCAACAATTGAGAATAAAACAATCCGTCAATATATTTTGGAATCAAATATTTAAACAAAAAGGGCGACAAGACAACATAAGCCAATGTGCAAATCGCACCTATTACTAAGCCTTGGATAATCCGTCTTCTGAAAATAGAGTTTATCTCAGTGGCTGTTTTTGAAGCAAACTTTGGGAAGCCTAAGCTGGTATAATCTTTGAGCATTCCCGTGGCGCGATTAGGCATGGCATTTGCTAATGAGTATACAGCTAAGGAAGAAGCCCCCCAAAAGTGAACAAGGACTATACTGTCTATTTGAGCCACAATCTTTCCGAGGTAGCCGATAAATGTTAGGTTGCGCCCATAGTTTATAACTTCCTTTATTTCTGATTTTGGGCCAGAAACAGCACTTGGAGGCCGATAGATTCTTGTTACTGCTACATAGAAGATTAAATTTGAGATAAATGTTGTAAGAGAGTAGGCGACAATTAGCCAGACAACCAAATCGCCACTTAAGTAAATGGCTGTAATCATACCAACTACATATATCAAGGTAGAGACAAAACCACACAAGTTTACGACTTTGAACTTCTTTTTTCCTGCTAGGTATGAATTGTATGTATTAAGTGTTGCAGTTAATGGTGAGAATATACCCATTACCCATATAGAAATAGCGAGAGTTGGATTGCCGTTTAGTAAGTAATAAGAGCCCAAGACCAGTGCCGCTCCGAACATTAATAAATTCCATTTTAATTGGTATATGATAGAAGCTTTGAATGCGTATTCTTTTCCGGCCGCAACGGCTTGTGTGACAGCTTCATTCATGCCGGTTAGGGTGAAAATATTTAATATTCCAGCTATTGATAAAATATATCGGTAAAGACCATATGTTTCCTTATTAACTAGGTTAGCAAAAATTATTACTAAAACTAGAGATAGAACACTACTGCTGATTTGTCCAAAAAACACCCAAAAACCGTTTTTTGCAACATACACCATGTCTGTTTTAAACAGATGTTCATGCTTGCGTAGCACGTTGTATAACGTAGACTTAAGAAACTGCATATTTCATAAATTATATCACACAATCAATGTATTGTATAATATGCTTTACCCGAGGGCTTTATCGGTTTCCGTGTTGCAAAAAAACTTTTAGAAAGTGGCCACACTGTAGTCGGAATTGATTGTATCAGGGTTTGCGTCAAGGATTAAGATTGAAGAAGGAGTGAACAGATTTGTTGATTGGTTTTTGGAAAATAAAAACTGGTTACTTAAGCTTAAAGAGCCCAAGCAATAGCTTAAAAGCTTGGCTTTTCTCTCACGAGTGTTATATTAGACCAATGCAAACAAATAAGTGGCTTAGATGGGGGATACTTGCGGGACTTTTTGTCACACCTTTTATAGCCTTTATAGTGCCTTACAGCACTTTTTTCCCATTCATTACGGGTAAAAACTTTGTTTTTAGGATTCTCGTGGAAATTATATTCGCTCTTTGGCTCGTACTTTGCCTACACGATAAGTCTTATTGGCCTCGCAAGAGCTGGATAATGTGGTCAGCGACAACTTTTGTCATCGTTCTTGCGATTGCAGATATTTTTGGTGCTAATCAGGAGAGAAGTTTCTGGTCAAATTACGAACGTATGGAAGGGCTTGTTATGCACTTGCATTTGTTTATGTATTTCTTGATGGCTTCCTCCGTAATGGTTGCTTACAGTTCTGTTGAACAAAGCAGAAAAGTTTGGCATTGGCTATTCAACACATCAATTGGTGCTTCGGTCATAATGATGCTCTATGCCTTTATGCAGGCTGCTGGCAAATTTGATGTGCATCAAGGCGTAACGAGATTGGACGCCACTCTCGGCAATTCCGCGTATATGGCCATCTATATGGTATTTCATATATTCTTCCTGTTCTACTTTATTTGTGAAGTCACTACCTCTAAGGCCATGAAGTGGTTTTATGGCGTGGTTGCATTTCTAGAGGTAATCATTTTATACAAAACAGCGACTAGGGGTGCAATTATCGGGCTCGTTGTTGGGGTACTTGCCTCGCTCGTAATTTATGCTGTTAGATCAAAAGAATCTGAACATGCAAAAAAAGTTGTTTATGGAGCTATCGCTGCAATCGTACTGGTGATTCTTGTTTTCTTCGCTGTGCAGAACACTTCTCTTGTGCAAAATAATCCAACACTACAACGTTTTACAGTGAAGACTCTCGTAGATACCGTCTATACTCGTTCCACAATCTGGAGTATGGCGTTCGAGGGCTTCAAGGAGAATCCGGTTTTGGGTTGGGGACAGGACAATTTCAATTTCGTATTTAACAAATACTACAGCTCATCACTTTACGCGCAGGAGCCGTGGTTTGATCGAGCGCACAATGTGTTCTTCGATTGGCTCATTGCTGGAGGCTTGCTCGGTCTGCTAGCTTATCTAGCGCTTTATATTTCAGGGCTTTGGACACTTTGGAAACTTCATGATGATAAGATGTCGATTGCCGCAAAAGCAATTTTCACCGGGCTTTTCGTGGCTTACTTCGTACACAATTTTACAGTATTCGATAATCTTATAAGCTACGTACTTTTCTTCACTGTCCTTGCTTTTATCCATTCTATTTCGCTACCACACCATGAAAAACATGTCTCGGAGGTGTTCCAAATGCCTGAAGCTTACCGATACGCGATGATTGCGCTTGTGGTAGTTCTTGCTGTTGTTACCATTTACAAAGTAAATGTGCCGGCTATTCAAGCAAACCGAGTTCTTCTAAAAGCGATTAATCCCACATACCCAATTTCCGAACAGATAAATAACTTCAAAACGGCGATCGAGCTTGATTCATTCGGTACTCCCGAGGCGCGCGAACAACTCATGCAGTCCGCCATAAGGCAGATACAAGGAAACGGTACACAAGCCGAAAAAGAGCAGTACCTGATGTATGCCGAACAGCAGATGCTTAAGCAGATTACAGAATCGCCAAATGACGCACGCTACAGAGTTTTCATTGGAACTTTCTACGAGCAACTCGGCAAACATGAGCTGGCTATAACTGAACTTGGCAAAGCACATGAGTTATCACCGGGCAAGCAAACGATTCTATTCGGCTTGACGAGTGCGTATTTGAATTTGAAAAATTATCCAAAAGCTTTAGAGCTAGCGAAACAAGCGTATGAGCTTGAGCCTCGATTTGATGAAGCTGCTTACAACTATTTAGCTACATTAATTTATTCAGGTAAGTCAGACGAAGTCGACCAGCTTATTCAAAATAGGTTTGAAGGCCAACCCGTAACTTACGGAACGGTTATTGCCGCCTACGCCGCAACTAAACAGTATTCAAAATTGATCAAAATCTGGCAGGATAGAATAAAGTCGGAACCGACGAATGGCCAGAATTACGTCTCTCTGGCCGCGACATATCTTGCTATGGGTGAGCGACAGCTTGCTATAGAACAACTCAAGTCTGCTATTCAGGTGAATCCTGGTTTTAAGGACCAAGGCGAATTTTATATTAAAGAGATTCAGGCGGGGAGGAATCCTTGAGTTTCTGGATAAGTAAATAGTATATTGTACATAGTATATAGGAAAGAAATCCCCATGCATTATTTTGCTATGTACTATATACTATTTACCATATACTAACCCAATGCGTTACACTTGGACATCAGTAGCAATCATAGTTATTTGGATTTCCGCGAGTATTCTCATTGTAAGCGGCAGTTTGCCGGATCCTGAAGTTTTCTTCCTCTATCTCATGGCTATCACAGTGGTGCTCTCATACATCGGTTTTAGGTCAGCATAGGACTCAAAAGAATATAGTAAATAGTACATTGTATATAGCGGACTGAATCAAATCAGTATTCCCTATATACTATATACGATGTACAATATACTAGTATGACCCTCGACACCTTTCTCGACTTTCTCAATCGCTTCTTTGATCTAGTTGCGATTGCTTTTCGTTTAAGCTGGAAGAAGATGATAATTCATCGTGGCAAAACGGTGTATCTGGATGGACCTAAAAGGCTCCGTCTTTTTTTTGAAATCTCCGGAGGTGCGTATTTAAAGATGGGTCAGATTTTGGCACTTCGTACCGACATGCTTCCTATTCGTTATACGGATGAGCTTCTTAAACTTTTGTCTCAAGTTCCTGCAACAGATTACAGTGAAATGCAAAGAGTTTTCCATGAGGAGCTTGGAATGCCACCAGAAGAGTATTTCAAAGAGTTTAATCCAAGTCCTATTGCGTCAGCTTCTATTGGTCAAGTATATAGAGCCACACTTAAGTCTGGTGCATTAGTCGCAGTGAAGATACAGAGGCCCGGTATTCAAGAGCAGTTTGAGAATGATTTCCACGTGGCTAAATTTGGAGCTGATCTACTACATCTTTTTGGCATACTTAGCGTTGTCGACTGGCATGAAGTCGTAGGAGAATTTATAAACTGGACCAGGAGAGAGCTTGATTTCACCATTGAGGCTAAAAGCGCGGAGATTATCTCAAATCACTCAAGCAAGAGGCCGCAGACCCACATACCTAAATATTATACGCAGATTTCAACAAGACGAGTGCTTGTGAGCGAGTTTATAGAAAATTTAAATTCAGTGGAACGAGTTATTTTAGGACGGCTTAAGAATCCTAAGTATTCAGAGAATCTAAAGAAGGATCACAACATCGATTTAGAAGTGATGGCAGAATATTTCATTGTTGACATGATCCGACAGTTTTTCATTGATGGATTTTTCCATGCGGATCCGCATCCAGCTAATATCTACCTATTAGATGGCAATCGACTAGGCTACTTGGATTTCGGCATTATTGGAGAAGTAGGGAATAAGCGTATGAACATGCTTCGCCTTTTGTATGCAATGAAGGAGCGAGATACGTACGAGATGGCCAAGAGTTTCTTCTCCTTCGCGCGCTTCGCATTTACGGAAGACATTGAAATCATGGAAAAATTGGAAAACGCAGCCTCTAAAGAAAAATATAAAAAAGCACTTGAAAAGATAGAGGAGATTATGGTGGATAATTTGGTTGAAGATCTCCATGCAATATTAGACCCATGGTATTCGGCACTAGATAAGGTACAAAGTAGTGAAGCAGATGCGAAAGTTCTTCTCGAATACAACGCTGCTCGCGTTTTTTCTAAAATAATAATGACAGCGAAAGATTATTCAATTTATCTACCTAGAGAAGTTGCGTTGTTCTTTAGAACTATTTCAATTGTTGACATGGTCGCATTAAAGATTTCGCCCAAGACTAATATGTTGAAGGCGATTGATCAGTTCTTTGTTGAATTTCCATTAGAAACTGCTGAAGAACTTATAACAGAGGGGACTTACGAAAAAGAAATAGAAGAACGAATCGACCCTCTTCACAACTTAACCTACGAAGAGGTGATAGAATTAAAGGTACGCGATCAGGACAGACTGAATCTTGCACGCGAAAGACTTGCCGATCTTCTTGCGCATTATGCTGAACGCTATGATGAAGTAAGAATTATACTTAAGGGATAGGGAGGGGAAGTATATAGTAAATCGAATATAGTATATAGGAACAGATGATTAATCATTTTAAGGATTTGGTTGTATATCAGAAATCTCATACATTGGCTGTTGAGGTATACAAAGTCACTCGAAAATTTCCTAATTCTGAAATTTTTGCACTCGCAAATCAGATGCAGAGAGCAGCTGTATCAGTTACCTCAAATATAGCAGAAGGCTTTTCCAGGAAGACTGTTAATGAAAAACTTCAGTTCTATTCATTTTCAAAAGGTTCTCTGTATGAGCTTCAGAGTCAGCTTTTAATATCTAAGGATCTCGGATATGTTAATCCAGACGCAGTATTTATTCTTGAAAACCTGATTGATGAAGTTGGACGATTATTGACTGGTGTACAACAAGCTTTGAAATGAAGGGTACTTCTTATATAATATTCTGAGTTCGCTATATACTATTTACTAAATACAATATACTAATCACATGAAATATCCTTGGACAGCAATATCACTCACCGTTATTTGGCTCTCGACTACATATATGATCATTAAGCAGCCTAGTCTGCATGTGAATCAAATTCTTCTAATTACTCTCATTGGCACAATTATAATCGCGCTCATTGGTTTCCGTTCTCCGACACTTAGAAAATAACTTCTTGTATTTAGGTTCGAGTTAGTGTGTTTTGTTTTACGAAACTTGGGAGGGCGACGGTCCGAGCACGAGGAATTTTTCACCAGAAAAATATCCGTGTTCGCAAAATAAAATACACGAGAGAAAGTTGTCCACATATTTTTGCAATATTTCATTGTGAATAATATTTTTTTATTCGATAATAGTATATAGAGGTAATGTAGTTTTTGTTTTCATATAAATATTTTTGAAAGCAAAAGGTCGACATTATCATTCTTATCAATCAAGCACAAACAAAATGGCAGCAAAGAAAAAAGCAGCAAAGAAGAAGACAGCAAAGAAGTCGGCAAAGCGTCGATAACTTTGATTGCGAAGCCCTCGGCATTCGCACTTCATTCACTTAAGAGAAAACCTCGCACCACCAACTGGCGGACGCGAGGTTTTCTCTTGTTCTAAATCTTTCTTTCTAACGTTCTGGTTATATGTTACAATGAAGCGTTAATCTATTACGACAAGCGAGGAGAAATGTGTAAACGTATCTCGTTTACACAGAGTCCGAGTCGAAGTCGCAAAAAAGGGTATAATACCCTTTACAATCATATATATGGCCATGTTAGATGGTTTGACTAAACTTTTTGGTGATGGAACAGGTGCCTATTTAAAGGCGACGCGTAGAACTGTTGAAAAAATCAATTCTCTAGAACATGAATTTGAGAAAAAAACTGACGATGAACTCAAGAACATTTCACATATTTTTAAAGAAAAGTTGGTGAATGGTTTAACTCTGGACGATATTTTACCTGAAGCTTTTGCCGCTGTGCGCGAAGCCGCCAAGAGAACCATAAAGCAACGCCATTATGATGTTCAACTGATTGGAGGCATAACAATGCACGAGGGTAAGATTGCTGAGATGCGTACGGGAGAGGGTAAAACTCTTGTGGCAACATTGCCGGCGTATTTAAATGCGCTTTCAGGCAAGGGCGTGCATGTGGTTACTGTTAATGACTATTTGTCGAGACGCGACACTGTATGGATGGGACAAATCTATAATGCGCTTGGACTAACAAACGCTGTAATCAATCACGAATCTTCTTTTATTTATGATCCTAAGCATGTATCGCAATCTGAAGAAAAAGAGTTGGACGAAAAACGCGATGAACTCGGAAGTTTCAAGGTTGTATATGAATTCTTAAGACCTTGTACTAGGCGTGAAGCGTACGAGGCTGATATTACTTATGGTACCAACAACGAATTTGGCTTTGACTACCTACGCGACCATCTTGTGTATCATGAGAAAAATCTATCACAACGCGACTACAATTTTGCAATTGTGGACGAAGTTGACTCAATCCTGATTGATGAATCGCGTACTCCACTTATTATTTCATCTCCGTTTGCTGACGCGGAAACGCTGTATCAAAAATTTTCACAAATCGCAGAACAGCTTAATCAGGACGAGCATTATGAAGTAGATGAGAAGTTGCGGGCCGTAACTCTAAAAGAGACGGGGATCGATAGGGCAGAGAGTTTACTTGGTGTAGACAATATTTATACAGAAAAAGGCATTAAATATGTACATCATCTGGAGACTGCTATTCGAGCTAAGGCACTTTTTGAAAGAGACAGAGAGTACGTAGTCAAAGACGGTGAGATAATAATCGTGGATGAATCAACTGGGCGACTCCAACCTGGACGCAGATGGTCTGAAGGACTTCACCAGGCCATAGAATCAAAGGAAGGTGTAAAAGTTCAACAAGAGTCTCGCACGCTTGCATCAATTAGTTTTCAGAACTATTTCAGACCGTATGCGAAGCTTGCAGGCATGACGGGAACTGCTTACACATCTAAAGAAGAGTTTTTCAAGGTGTACGAACTCGATGTAATACCAGTTCCACCAAACAAAACTAGTGGCCGTAAAGATGAGAATGATTTTATTTTCCAGACAGAGATGGGTAAGTTCAAGGCAGTTGCAAGACAGATTAAAGAACTCAATGCTAAGGGTCAACCGGTTCTTGTGGGTACTGTTTCAATTGAGAAGAACGAACTTCTTTCTGCTTTTCTCAATAAAGAGGGCATTAAACACGAGATCCTGAATGCTAAAAATCACGAGAGAGAAGGTGAGATAATTGCGCAAGCCGGTCGCAAAGGAAGCGTAGTAATAGCTACTAACATGGCGGGAAGAGGAGTGGACATTCTGCTTGGTGGCGCGCCTTATGACAAAGAGGCGGCTGATGAAGTTAGGTCGCTCGGTGGCCTTGCTGTGATAGGTACCGAACGTCACGAGGCGCGCCGTATCGACAACCAGCTTCGAGGTCGTTCAGGACGACAAGGCGACCCAGGGTCTACGCAATTTTTCGTTTCTCTCGAGGATTCTCTTATGAGAGTTTTTGCTTCAGACATGGTCAAAAACATGATGGGCAAGTTAGGCATCCCAGAAGATGAACCCATACAGAACAGAATGGTGAGTAAGGCCTTAGAGTCAGCGCAAGAGAAGATCGAGGGATTCAACTTCGATTCTAGAAAACACTTGCTTGAATATGATGACGTACTTAATCACCATAGACGTTCGATATACACTAAGCGCCAGGATTTACTCAAAGCTGATCTTGACGGACTAATAGACTTTGTAGATCAGGTGAGCGGCGGTGATGAGAAAATGAAAATCATGATTGAGGAGAAGAGGAAACTCCTTGGAGATGAAACTTTTCGCGACATTTTACGCCAGCTCATACTACAGCTCATTGATCTCTACTGGATGGAACACCTGGAGGCTATGGAATACATGCGGGGTAGCGTGCGTTTGCGAGCATACGGCCAACGTGATCCACTCGTTGAATATAAACGCGAGGGCTTAAGACTTTTCAAAAATCTTGAAGAGGATATTAACAACGAGATACTTAGACTAATTCCAACGATCGGCGCAGTGCAATTCGCACAAGCAGAACAGAAAGGCGAAGCAATACATTTAGAGCCCAATTCACTTTCGAAAGAATCTAATGGTTCGGGTGCTGATAAGAGGAATATAAGACCGGCAGCGATTAAACATCTAAATAAAGACGGTAGTGAAATCGGACGCAACGACCTATGCTACTGCGGGAGCGGGAAGAAGTATAAGAAGTGTCATGGGAGATAGTACGATTGAGAAATATTTATGTACGAACGACCGTATAATACTGAAGAGATAAAAAAGAATTATCCAGATAAGGCTGACTTCTTGATGAATGACCCCGTACATCGTTGGCGTGCAGAGACTGGGATTGAGTTGATTCACAAAGAGCCTACGCTTGAGGAGCAGAAAAGAATATGGCGTAACTGGCTAGAGATGACTGATGATATGAAGGAAGAGAGTGACCGTAAAAGTTTACAACTTTTCGATAAAGATAATGAATCCAATAATCAAGAAATCATGAAAAGTTGGAGTGAGGTCGATTTTAAAAAGCGAACCCCCGAGCGGACTTGTCCGCTCGGGGGTAAGTTGAGCACGAATGCTGGCAGGTTCTCTTGGGTTGTCAGGCGAGGATCAGGGCTCCTGCGTAGATGTCGGGGACGAGTTGAGACTCGATAGTATCCTCGGGTTCGACATCAGGAAAGTCGTCGCCCTCGGCCTGGACGCCTTCGTTGTCAGTATTGTAGTTGCGTCGGCCAAGGCCAAGAGCTCGAACGATTCGAGAAATCATGGGGTTTCCTCCTCAAATAGTCACGGGTCAGCGGGTAAAATAGGGGCTCATAAAGACGCTATTTTACCCGCCCACATATGCATTCGTACAAAAAAGAACAATCTTCGCGCCGAGCGAAGCCTTACAACTTATCATTACAGCAATTTAGAATCAAGTGCATAAGTTACCGTAAGGTTAAACCTTGCAGGTTTCTGGTAGTGGATATTTATTCTCCAAAATGAGAATATGAGTGTATGAATGTAGATGATAAATTATACAAATGGAAATATGTTCTCAACGAGCCTGACTGGTACGTCCGCCTTTTACCTGAGCTCAAAGAGGTTCTTGCTTTTGTTTCAACTCAGACACCAGATGCAAAACTCAAACTCAAAAATCAGGTTTACAACTTCTTTGAGCAAGAGATCAAAGCGGGAAATGTAAAATTCGCATCAACTGGCTACAATTTTGATGCAGAGCGTAAACCTATTGATACTGTTGTAATTCATCATACCGAAAATCTACCGAGTATTACTTGGCAGCGAGTCAATGTTACCCACATGCTTAAGCTTTATGTTCCTTACTACGCTAACCCAACACTGCCACAAGAGATGCACATTAAAGGCACTCCACTCTACTCTGGACACACGAGAGCCGGAAAGCAGGTATTTTATTCATACCACTGGCTCGTTCGCAACGATGGAAGTTTTGAACGATTGCTTCACGACAATGAGACAGGGTGGCACGCAGGCAATTGGGATGTTAATTGTAGAAGTGTTGGTATTGCTCTCGATAATGATTATACAAACTCAAAACCCTCGAGTGGCGAACTCAAAGCTATCGTAAAGTTGATTAAAGAAAATTATAGCGGTGTGCTAAAACAAAACATTATTGGTCACGGCGAAGTAAACAACAAAACTTGTCCTTCAAATTTGTTTCTATCGAAAAATGGAGTCAGAGGATGGAAAGAAGATCTGCTTGCGCTGTTATAAATTACTTTTAGACGTCCGACGTCTGGATTCTGCTTTAAGACGTCGGACGTCTAGGTGAAATCATGAAAAAATTCCAAATATTTATTGAACGCCGTGCGTATAAAATGCTCTTGCCCGTAGCGCAACTTTACTGGTTTATTTTTAGGCCAGTAACCGATGGAGCCAAATGCTTGATAGTCACAGAGGGAAAGTTGTTGCTTATCCAAAATACATATCACAGATATGGACTTTGGAATCTGCCTGGTGGTAGAGTTGATCTAGGAGAAAAGCCAGAAGAAACAGTAATTAGAGAAGTGATGGAGGAGGTAGGTGTGAAGTTAGACACTGTTACAAAACTTGGTGAATGGTTTACAAGAGCTGAATATAAACATGATACCGTACACTTTTATTTGGCAGAATTTGCGGGTATTCCCGAGATAAATATTGACCCGGTGGAGATTAGTAAGGCCGAATGGTTTCCGCTTGATGCCTTGCCAGATAACTGCTTTTTCTCTGTTAAAAAAGCCTTGGAAATGTACTATACTAGAAGTAAAATATGACAATAATAATTCGTTGGATTATAAATGCGTTAGTTCTCCTTGGAATAGCTTATATTGTGCCCGGAATCGTGGTTGGAAGTTTCTATAATGCTCTCATTGTGGCAGTGGTGCTCGCGATAGTGAACATTATCTTAAAACCGATACTTGTATTACTGACATTGCCTATAAATGTTATGACACTTGGGCTTTTTACCCTTGTGATAAATGCTCTGCTTTTCTGGTTTGCTTCGACTGTGGCAAAGGGATTTTATGTTGAAGGATTTATAGCCGCTTTCCTGGGTTCGCTCATTTTTACTGTATTTACTTCTGTAACTCATAAGTATATTAAATAAAAAGAAGATAAAAAATTAAATGGCAGAAGAAAATAATTATCTCCACGAGATTGCAACAACGGCTATTATTGTAAACAAAGAAGGTAAATATTTGATAACTCGTCGCGCACCAGAGCGTAAGCGGTATCCCGGGTACTGGACGGTTCCTGGTGGACGTATACAAACGAGCGATTATTTAGCATTACCGAAAGAAACAGAATTTTATTGGTACAACGTACTCGAGCGTACACTCAAGCGAGAAGTAATGGAAGAATCAGGAGTAGAAATTACAAACGTGGAGTATCTTACGAGCTTGGCTACGGTGCATAAAGACGGCACACCATCGCTTGTAATATCGTGCGTCGCTGATTATGTGAATGGCCAAGTAAAAATACAACCTGGAGAAAGTGATGACTTCGCATGGGTATCGATAGAGGAAGCAAAAGCGTACCAACTTATGGACGGCATTTATGAAGAGCTTGTTATGGTTAATAAGAAACGCGCGGGTGAGAAAAACGTGCTATGGGAAAAAGATTTAAAATAAATTAAATCTATTATGAGATACTTTGGGTGGGCGATTGTTGTGATACTATTACTTTTTGCCTTTTACGCTCTATCGGTGCAGAAAAATACAAAATCACCAGCACAAGAAGAGGCCCTACGTGTTCAACTATAGTAGTTTAGCGTGCTACTTCCTATTCTTAGTCTTTTGTGGTAAAATCATTTGTCCTACGGTAGCCATTCGGTTCCGAGTTAAATAGGCTCCCCATGGGATTTTTTCGTATATATGCAAGAACTTAGAAACATAGCAATTATCGCGCACGTTGATCACGGCAAGACTACTCTAGTGGATGCTCTTCTTAAGCAGGCCATGGCGGTGAAAGTGGTTGAAAATGAAAGTGATGATCTCATAATGGATTCAAACGAACTCGAGCGTGAGCGAGGTATCACAATTTTTGCAAAAAATGCATCGGTTGAATGGGGTGACATTAAGGTAAACATTTTGGATACTCCAGGCCATGCTGATTTCGGCGGAGAGGTTGAGCGTGTCCTTACTATGGCTGATGGAGCTCTTCTTCTTGTGGATGCAAAAGAAGGTCCAATGCCTCAAACAAGATTTGTACTCAAAAAAGCACTCGAGCTTGGACTCAAGGTAATCCTCGTAATCAACAAAATGGATAAGCCTGAGGCTCGGCATAACTATGTGCTTGATGAGACTTTTGATCTTTTTATTGAGCTTGGCGCCACTAATGAGCAGGCTGATTTCCCAGTAGTGTACGCAATCGGCAAGAAAGGTGTAGCTAGTATGTCTCCCGAGCTCGACTCGATGAAAAACATAGCGCCTATTTTTGATACGATTATTAAAAATATTGCACCGGCAAAGAGGGACGTAGAAGGAAGTTTCCAGTTCCTGGCAGTTTCGACAGACATGGACGACTACAAGGGACGCATCGCTACGGGACGTGTTCGCAGAGGGCATGTAAAATCTGGTGAGACTGTAATGCACATCAAGCGCGACGGAACAAGAGTGCCTGTAAAAATCACTTCGCTAATGACGTCCGTCGGTATTAAACGCGCTACGATTGAGGAAGTCGAGGCGGGAGATATTGTGCATATTTCCGGTTCGCCAGATATTCAGATTGGAGAGACGCTTACGAGTATGACTGACCCAGAAGCTTTACCTGTAATTCACATAGATCCACCAACAATTAAAGTAATGTTTCTTGTTAATACTTCACCATTTGCTGGCAAAGAGGGAACTTACGTAACTTCACGCCAACTTCGCGAGAGACTTTTCAAAGAACTCGAGAGGGATGTGGCACTTCATGTAGAGGAGACTGATTCGGCCGATAGATTCTTGGTGTCCGGGCGCGGCGAATTACATTTGGGAATTCTTATAGAGCGTATGCGTCGCGAAGGGTATGAGTTTCAGGTCGGGAAACCCGAAGTGATTTACCTCGAAGAGAACGGTGTGAAGCTTGAGCCATACGAACAGGTGTTTATTGAAGTTCCAGAAACACATGCTGGAGTGGTAATTGAGAAGCTAGGCGCGCGCGGAGCGCAAATGCGTAACCTGCACGTGCGCGAAGGCATTACACATTTGGATTTCGTAATAGCAACCAGTAGACTTTTTGGATACAGAAGTAAGTTCCTAACAGACACAAAGGGACTTGGCATCATGAATACTCTCTTCCACGGATTTGAGCCATCGGTCGAAAGGTTGCCACTGCCGCACGGTTCAATTGTTGCATATGAGGCTGGCAAGACCACCGCGTTTGCACTTGAGAACGCGCAGCTTCGCGGACAAATGTTTGTGGGCCCAGGAGAAGAGGTCTATCGCGGCCAAGTTGTGGGACAGGCGTCACGAGACGAAGATATGGAAATAAATATTTGTAAGGCGAAACAACTCACGAACATGCGAAGTTCCTCGAGTGACGGACTTGTCATGCTCGATCCCCACAGGCCTCTAAACGTAGACACGGCACTCGAATATCTTGGTGATGATGAACTTATGGAGGCTACCCCAAAATCCGTACGTGTGAGAAAAATAACTGAGGGTAAACGTAAGGGTTCCTAGGACCAAAAACAGCACTGCGATAGCGGCTCTGTTGGAATACATAGGACTAACCTATGTATTTTTCATAATTTTTACAAACGAAAAAGCTGCCGGGAAGGTGCGACGGGAGATACTCCCGGCAGCTTCTCGGCAGCATGTGCTGCTCCTACTTGAACTCGATCGACCTCTGAGCGATCAGGGTCTTCAGGAATTCCGCCTGCGACGGCAGGAACTCCTCTGAGTAGATGATGGATGGGTCTTCGAGCGACCATACCTCGCCCTCGTCCCCGATGGTGCCGAGGTCACCAGTGAAGTCCCTCGTCGTGATCTCGGCCCAGAAGAAGATCCTCCAGTGGTTCGTGTCGGCTCGCGTATGGTGAGTGCGCCCGACCTCCTTGAGCGCGCTTTTTGGAATCTTGACTGACTCGCCTGTCTCGCCGAAAACCTCCCGAATAGCAGCCTCCATAGACGATTCGCTCTCCTCAACGCCCCCACCAGGAATCTTCGCGTAGAGTCGCGCTCCGCTCAGCGCCTTCGCCGGCTCTCGGACAACGATGATCTTCTTCAGATCAGCGACATAGGTGATTACAACTGCTGCGAACGTAACGATATTTTCCACCTTGTTCCTCCTTGCGGAACTTGTATCTGGTACTGGGTTGTTGTTCGCAACCTATAATATACACTACTTACCTACATATGTCAAGTAGTAGCAATCCCTGTATCTTAGGCCTATAATTAAGTCATGAATGTTCATGAAAATGTTGATTTGAAAGCATATACTACGTTCGGCGTAGCCGGAGTGGCTCGCTGGTTTGCGATTGCCAGAAGCGAGTTTGATATTGATGATGCGTTCAAATGGGCAAAAAGTAGAGGAGAATCGATTCTCATATTAGGCGGTGGGAGCAATGTGGCCATTGCAGATGGGATAATAGAAAAATTAGTTTTGAAAATTTCAAATAATACAATCAGAGTTGAAGGCAACAAAATATTGTGTGGCGCGGGTACTGAGCTTTCCAAACTAATTCGTACGGCAAATATAAAAGGTCTGGATGGCCTAGAAGCAATGGCCGGTATTCCTGGAACCGTAGGAGGTGCGATAGTTGGTAATGCCGCAGCATATGGTCAGGCCATCGGTGACCACCTAGTCAGAGTACAAGTGATGGATTATGCAGATACAAGGTTCAACCCTGTTACAAGGTTGAACCTTGTGAATAATGAAACAAAGACTTGGATTAGTAAAGCCGAGTGCGAATTCGCTTATCACGATTCTGTATTTGAACGAAAGCCCGCAATAATCATTCAGGCCGAGTTTGAATTTGATAAGGCTGAAGCTGATTTACTTCAAAAGAAATCAGCTGAAATACTTAAAATTCGTAAGAAAAAATTTCCGAAAAATGCGAAGTATCCAGGGTGCTTTTTCAAAAATGTTTGGGCCAACAAAGTTCCAAAACAAGTCCTCGCTGGAATTCCAAACGTCAAAGACTATTTTGGCAAAGTTCCCGCATGGTACTTTCTTAACGAGGTGGGTGCCCGTGGCATGATTCAGGGTGGTCTTAAAGTTTCTGAAACACATGGCAACTTGGTATTAAACGAAAACAACGCATCCTTTAATGACGTCGAGGCGCTCGCGCTTGAGCTCAAAAAAAGGGTTAAAGAAAAGTTTGGGGTTGAGCTTGAAGAAGAGGTGCGCTTTGTGTCATAGTATTTAGATAATGCCGGAATATACACCTACAATTGGTCTCGAGATACATGCTGAGTTGAAGACTCTCACCAAGATGTTTTGCAACTCAAAGAACGACCCGGATGAGAAGCGTCCGAATGTAAATATCTGTCCGGTTTGTATGGCGCATCCTGGCACCCTGCCAGTCATAAACAAAGCGGCAGTGAGACATATGATTCGTATTGGTCTCGCAGTAGGCGGAACTATTGCGGACTTTACCGAATTTGATCGAAAGAACTACTTTTATCCCGACATTCCTAAAGGTTACCAAATCAGTCAGTATAAATATCCAATCGTTACAGGAGGTACAATAAATGGCGTGGCGCTAACTCGAATACATCTTGAAGAAGACACTGCTCGTTCTCAACACGGCACAGGCGGGACAAGTCTTATTGATTACAACCGCGCAGGGGTGCCTCTCATGGAGCTTGTCACTGAACCTGTAATCAAAAGTGCTAAACAAGCAGGCGATTTCGCTCGCGAGCTTCAGCTTGTTTTGCGATACCTCGGAGCATCTGAGGCAAATATGGAAAAAGGCGAGATGCGAGTTGAGGCTAATGTATCAGTTAGTAAAGACCAAGATAAATTTGGGACTAAAGTTGAAATAAAAAACTTGAACTCATTCAACGTGGTTGAACGCGCTATCAAATACGAAATTGAACGTCAGATTGATGAGATTGAAAATGGCGTGAAGGTCGTCCAAGAAACACGAGGTTGGGATGACGGCAAGCAGAAGACATATTCTCAGCGTGTTAAAGAAAGCTCCCATGATTATCGCTATTTTCCCGATCCAGATCTTCCAAAACTTAAATTAAGCGAAATAGAAGAGTTTAAGCAACTTAAGGAGACATTGCCTGAATTGCCTTGGCAGAAACGAGATAGGCTTAATAAAGAGTTTGGCTTGAGAGAAGAGGCGGTGGAAATTTTTGTCACTGATCATCCGATTGGGAAGTTCTTTGAAGATACGGTGAAAGGCCACGAATCAGACAAAGAGTTTGTTAGCTTGGCTTCAAACTATATTACAAGCGATATGCTTGCGTTACTGAAACTGGAGGATCCGACTGCTGATATTGGCGAAGACGAAGTCGCCCTAAGAATGTTTAAAATTTCTGCCACTGATTTCGCTGAGCTCATTACAATGCTTAAAGAAGGCAAAGTTTCATCACGCGCAGGCAAAGATATTTTGGGTGCGCTACTTCGCGTGGGTGGCTCGCCTAAGGAGTATGCGGAGAAACACACACTTCTGCAAAAAAATGATGAAGGTGAACTTGAGAAAATAATAGATGATATAATTTCAACAAACGAAAAGGTTGCTTCCGAAGTAAAAGCGGGAAAAACCGCCGCGTTACAATTTTTACTCGGCCAAGCTATGAAAGTGACTAAAGGCAGTGCGAATCCAGCGATTCTCAAGTCTCTGTTTGAGAAGAAACTTTTAAGTTGAGTTGTATTTCCTATATACTATTTACTATATACAATATACTAATCAATATGCACATCTACCTAGGAACCGACCACGCTGGATTTGAACTTAAGGAAGAAGTAAAAACTTACCTTGAAGGGCTTGGACATATGGTCGACGATCTCGGTGCTTATGTGTTTGACCCGAAAGATGACTATCCTGATTTCGTCGCACCTGTCGCACGAAAGATTTCTGAAGAGTACGCTAATCCAGAGGTGCGTGGAGTTGTTTTTGGGCGTACGGGCCAAGCAGAAGCTATGGTCTGCAACAGATTTCCGCATGTGCGCGCATCGCTTTACTACGGAGGACCTGTTGAGATTATCGCACTTTCACGTCAGCACAATAATTCAAATATCCTTTCGCTTAGTGCTCACTTGATATCGTTTGAAGAGGCAAGACGTGCTCTCGACATGTGGCTCGCGACTGAGTACGAAGGCGGACGTCATGATGCGCGTTTAAAGAAAATTGAGGAATTAAACCAATAAAGATGTCAGTTCAAATAGTACCATCAATTATTGGCGGAAAATTCGAAGAAATAAAGCAGAAGTATGACCTTATACGGGGTCACACGGATTGGGTGCAGGTAGATGTTGTAGACGGACTTTTTGCAACACCTATAAGCTGGCCTTACAGGGGCGATGAAAATCTTCTCAAATTATGCGAATTAAATAGAGATGGTAAAGGACCAAATATCGAAGTGCATTTGATGATTGCAAATCCCGAATCAGAACTGGAAAGATGGCTCGATTCAGGGGCGAATAGAGTTTTATTTCATTTTGAAGCCACTGAAAAACCTAATGAGCTTATTGAGTTGGCAGAATCAGTAAGGCTTGCGGTTAACAAAAAACAAAAAACAAAATTCGTACATCACTACGCTGACGTTGGGATAGTGCTTATGATAAAAACTCCGCCGACAGTGCTCGACGACCTTTTGCATCCGCTTGATACTATTCAATATATGAGTATTGATAAAATTGGAAGTTACGGCGCTAAGTTCAATGATGCAGTTTATACCAGACTTGAATATACAAGAAAGAAATTTCCACGTGCTAATATAAGTGTTGATGGTGGAGTTTCTCTAGTAAATGCTCCAGCATTGATAGCCGCCGGTGCCACTCAGCTAGTAGTTGGAAGTGCTATCTGGAAAGCGAAAAATCCTGTGCAGGCACTAGAACATTTTAAGCATATAAAAGTAGCCAATTGAGATGGATGTAAAACCTGGAATTTACAGGCATTATAAAGGAGGATTGTATAAGGTTCATTTTGTAGCCAGACATTCAGAGACCCAAGATTTTTTTGTGGTCTACGAACACATGGAAGAAGACCGGACACCTACAGGCGACTACTGGGTACGCCCAGCATCTATGTGGGATGACGTGATTCATAAACCGGAATACAGTGGCCCGAGATTTGTTTTTCTAGGCGTCAATTGATCAAGCTAAACCCTGCTCGGCAAGGTGTCTATCCTGAAGAAGTCTTTCCGCTCGGGGAATGTAATCTTCAGATGAGTATGTCTTGCCATCACTGAATGCTCCATCTCTTTGGTACAACTCTTTATCTTCAAACCACGGATCTTCAAACAACGAGAAGTATCTTTCGATCAGATTCAGTTTTTTGTTTATCAGACTAATTTCTTTCTCGCTTAACTTTATTCCTTCATCTATCGCATAATTAAAGTATCCTTCCGCCACTCCGAAGAGATTTTGTGATATGTGGAAAAAGTGCGAATCAACGACTTTATCTTTTTTAATTTTTCCAATTATTTCATCCCGTTTCGCCTGCAATAAAGACAGTTTTTCTTCGGTAGTCTTCTCTGTGCCCATTGTCTCTTCATTATTTAGTTCTTGGCTCATTTTGTGTAGTATAACATTGTTTTATTGTGATAGAATAGTTCAATGATCACATTGAGGCAAGCTGTCAGTCAAGCCGGCGAAGATAGAAAGGCGATAGGCCATTTCAACGTCTCTACCATAGATGCGATCTGGGCGATATTTAATGCCGTTCGAGATATTAAGGCTCCTGCAGTCATAATTGGTGTTTCTGAAGGCGAAAGAGACTTTATAGGATTAAAGCAGATAGTGGCTTTGGTTAAGAGTATTCGAGATGAGTATGATTATCCAATTTTTCTTAATGCAGATCATTCGTATTCATTTGAAAGAGTTAAAGACGCGATAGATGCCGGATTTGATTCAGTGATTTTTGACGGAGCAAAATTAGGCATAGAAGATAATATTATTGCTACAAAACAGTGTGTGGGATATGCAAGATCTGTTAATCCGGAAATAATAGTAGAAGGAGAGCTCGGATACATCGGGGATTCGTCAAAGGTTTTTGATGAAATCCCTGCGAGCATAAACGTAGGCGAAGACAACCTAACGACTCCCAAAGACGCTAAGGATTTTATAGAAGCCACAGGAATAGATCTTTTTGCGCCTGCCGTAGGAAGTATTCACGGCATGTTAAAGCGAGTGAACGATCCGGATGTAAATATAGAAAGGTTGAAAGACATAGCAGAAATATCGAAAGTACCTTTAGTTTTACACGGTGCTTCAGGATTACGCGCAGAAAACGTCAGTGAGGCAATTAAAGCAGGAATGAGTATTGTACATGTGAATACAGAACTTCGTGTAGTGTGGAAAAATGCCATTAAACTAGCAATGCAAGACGACCCAGAGGAGGTAACTCCCTACAAAATCCTAAAGCCTGCGATGCAAGCGATGAAGAATGTCGTAGGGGAAAAATTGAAACTCTTTAATAGAATTTAGTATCCGTATGAGGATTGTCCTCTGCTGGCCTCTAGTGGACAGTCTTCTGAAAAACGAACCCGCATGACGACTGCCCTCTGTGGGCCCAAGAGGGCAGTCGTCTGAAAAACTAATTTATGGAATTTAAACCTACAATAAAATACGAAGATTTTGAAAAACTAGACATCCGCATCGGTACGATAAAAAGCGCTGAGAGGGTGCATGACTCAAAAAAACTTTTAAAACTTACAGTCGACTTCGATAATTTTGAAAGGCAGATAATGTCCGGAATCGCGAGAGTATATGATCCTGAAGTCATGATTGGTAAACAATGCGTGTTCTTGGTAAACCTTGAGTCGCGTGTTATCGCCGGCTTCGAATCGCAAGGGATGATTCTCGCTACTCACGGAGAAGGAGATTTGCCGGTTCTTATTCATCCAGAAAAGCCAATAGCTTCCGGCTCGTCTATTTCATAAAAAAATAGATTGTGTTACCCTTTGATCGGACAAGAACTGTGGAATGTAAATAACTCGGAGGCGTTTAGTGAAGCTTCGTAGTTTGAACAATCGGCAACTTTTGTGCATGTATAGAACAGCAATGGCTGAATTTACTCTCGAGGTGTGGAGGAGGCCGAGAGGAGCGAGTAAGCTCACAAGGGACTTGGTAGTGCGAATTGAGGACGAAATCAAGCGCCGACTAGGGGATTACTGTGATAATGAGGAGGTCTTGGAATGGACAGGGTTCTAGACACAAAGCTCATTGAGGAGATGACCCTCGAGGAGCTCATTACGCTTGGTGCCAGAATTAGCCACGACATCGGGTATTACGACGGCTCACCACTTGCCGCCGCATCCGACATGGGGTTTCCGTCGAACAAAAAGTTGATGCAAGATCGGCTTGAGATGGTGAACAGGCTGATTCATCTTCAACTTCGCGAAGTTGAAGAACTTCGTAGGTTCAAGCTCGAAGTCGGACTCGAACGCGAAGCATCTTCCGATGCTATTCGTTGCGAATTGGATTTGATGACCGAGTGAGATGCTTGAGAAGTCTTGGCGGTTTTGACAAAGTTGGGGCCGGGGGGGGGGGGG
>JACRKE010000027.1 GCA_016215335.1 Candidatus Vogelbacteria bacterium
TCGATGTGACATTGAAGCGCAGGCAGTGAGTACCAAATCCACAAGTCTTTCCAAACGGTTCCTACGAGGAGGAACCAGTCTCGTCTGCGTTCTAACAACTTTCGTCGTTTCGAACACTTAGAGTGTCTTTTGGGGACTGTAACTTTGAAGTGCGAATACCGCACCTCAGGACTTATATTGAGGCTTTGTGAAGCCGAGAGTGTATCTACATCCATATCTGCTCCGTGGAACAAAAACAAAGGTAGCTACACACTTGGCCTCACAAAAACCGTTACAAAGAACTAATGAAAACTTTTCTCAAATTCATCAACTTTCGTCGATGAGGATGTGAAGTATATTCGAACCGAATTTATTTGTCAAGAGGTCGGAATTCAAAAACCAACAACTCTTTAACAATTCGATCCGAAACTTACTTCGCTTCCTTGGCCTTCGTAGCTTTAGCATAGTAGGCCTATCACTTTTTTCGCTTTCGCGCTTCGAGTGATGGGGAAATATCTTAGCAACTGAGTTTTTATTGTCAAGTGAGTCAGGTGTGGATAACTCCACCTGCCTTGGCCTTCGTAGCTTTAGCATAGTAGGCCCTATCACTTACTCTCAATTACTCTCAATCATGTTTCGTAAACTTTTTAATGAACTTAAATCTCTGCCGTCACTTTTTTTGCTTTCGCGTTTCGAGTGATGGAGTAAAATCCTAGCAAATGAGTTTTTGTTGTCAAGTCGTTCAGGTGTGGATAACTCCGACGTCCCGGCGGATGACTTACTGATTGGCAAGAACATGAAACTTATTTCATATAGTGAAATGCATTTCTGTTTTCACTTTGGTACGCCGTAGCTTTTAGCATTGGCGACCTTATATATTCAATTGACGATGTTCTTCGCTTCGACCTTGATCTCTCGAAAGAAATTTTCCGTCCCTGCGTCTCACCTGCATCCGTTTCAAATCTTGTGAGCCATTCAACTTACACCCAATGCTATTTCGAGTCAATAGACTTTGCCACAGTTTATACGTTATACAACGGAATTATCTTATGTGTCAATAATCTATTTTAACTACCACGGCCGTGGTAGTTAAAATAGATATGAAGTGACAGCATATATCGCAGCCACTTTTGAAACATGCCTTATATCTGCTCTCTCGCAGGGAGTGATGTGGCCTGTCCTGACTCAAAACTAATTAGTGAGTCCGTAGTACTCGCGTAAGCTTGAGTCGTTTTCAACCCTCTCAGCTATTATGTAGATTACACTTTTCCCAAGAGAAAATGCTGTCTTAAGTAATCCTATAAACTCTTCACAGTCATACGGGTATACCCAAACACTGTGCTGAAGTTTTCTAAAGCCCTGGAATATTAGCTGGTCTCGAAGAGTGTCTCTTACCATTCGCCTAGTTTCTTTTATATCGAAAATGATCATTCTCCATTTGCCATCCCATTTGCCAGAATGGTCAATTAAGCTCTCAGTAACTCGATAGTGTCTAAGTTTGTTTTCACCACTTTCCGTGAGTCTCAGCTTGCTTATCCTTCCGTCCTTAACAAATTCAACCAAGCCCTCGTCTCTAAGTTTACCAAGTATCGAATTGATATAAAACGGGCTTTTACTAGATCGTGGAAGAAAACCTAATTTTCGCAATGCGACAAAAATCGCAGGTGCAAGTGCTGTGACAGCCAATACTCCGGCGACCGCAACAGTGCCTAGCACAACTTTTTCAACCGTACCTCTAGGAATTCTCCTAGGTTTAATCTCTTTTATTTTCGTTAGCCTACTCATATGCTTAGCTCCATTATAAACCACGACCGTGGTAATTAAAATAGATGAAAAGACACCCAAACTAAAAGCTGGGATTTATTTTGGCAAATAACATGTGGCCGCCCAGTAGGGCGGCCACATGTTTGATAAGTTCAAATTAAACAATTTATATCTAGAATTTCTTTTTCTTCTTAACTGATGTCTTCGCTTCCTTGGCTTGCTTCGCCTCTTCTTTTTTCTTGAAGGGAAATCCGAGTGCTTTGAACAATATTTCGGCTTCCGCTTTCGTCTTTGCTGTCGTACAGATTGTAGCGGCGAAACCAAACACGTCCTTCAAATCTTCATCGGTTGTTTCTGGGAAAATTGTGATCTCTTTTAAGCCCATTGTGTAGTTGCCCATGTGATCTACTCCCTTTATTGAAAGTCCGCGGAAGTCGCGCATGCGAGGAATAGCGACATTTAATACTTTATCCAGAAAGCCAAACATCTTTTGTCCACGAAGTGTAACCGTGGCCCCGATAATGTCCCCTTGTCTTGATTTAAAAGTGGCGATAGCTTTCTTGGCACCGCGAAGAGCCGGCTTCTGACCGGTGATTTTTGAAAGTCTGTCTACTATAAGTTCGGCACGGCCTTTCTCGCGCCTTGATCCAAAACCTGAGTTGATTACAACTTTAGTAAGTCTCGGCGCAGCCATTACGTTCTTAAGCTTAAGCTCTTCCACAAGCTTTGGAACTATTTTCGTTTGTTTTTGTTTTAGTGAATCCATTTTTTTTGTTTTAGAATATTGAATCTGGAATTATTCAAGATTCCAAATTCTGAATTCCAGGTTCATTTACAATTCTGTTCCCGACTTTTTTGTAACAATTACCTTCTTATCTCCGACCAATTTTGCGCCGACTCGTGTCCGCTCACTCGTCTTTGGGTCAACAATCATAACATTCGAGACGTGCATCGGCATTGGCTTATCAACCACCTGACCCGTCTGGTTGGACTTCCTAGCTCGCTGGTGTCGCTTGGAAATGTTTACACCTTCGACTAAAACCTTTTCAAGTGCAGGAAAAGCCTTGAGCACCTTACCGGTTTTACCCTTATCCTTGCCAGCTACAACTATTACGTTTTGTCCCTTCTTGATCATTTTGTTTATACTATTTCTGGCGCGAGTGACGCAATCTTTTGATACCCAAGTTCTGCGATCTCTCTCGGAATCGGCCCGAAAATTCTTCCGCCTACCGGCTCTTTCTTGGCGTCGATTATTACGACCGCGTTTTCATCGAATCTGATGTACGATCCATCTTTGCGTCTGAAAGCTTTCTTCTGTCTTACAACCACAGCCTTTACTACATCCTTTTTTTTAACTCCCTTTCTAGGCTCTGAAACTTGAATAGACATTACTAGAATATCCCCGATCTGTGAGTAGTGGCGTTTTGAACCACCAAGTACCTTGAAGACTCTTCCGATTTTGGCTCCGGTGTTATCTGCTACTTTTACAATTGATCGTGGTTGCAACATAAAATTTAATTAGGCAGTAGGCAGTTGGGAGTAGGCAGTAGTTTGTTCGACTTCGTCTCCAGCCTCATCTCCAACAATATTAGACTCTACATAACCCTTACCTGTTTTCTCTACTATTACAAAATGTTTATCCTTCGATAACGGGCGGCATGATTGCATCTTTACCTTGTCTCCCACTTTGTACATATTATCAGGATTTTCGGCCTTGTACTTCTTGCTGATCTTGAAATACTTCTGATATTTTGCGTGCTTAACAAAACGGTCAACAGAGACAACAGCAGTCTTTGCCATCTTGTCAGAAACAACTACTCCTTCGAGCACTGTTCCTTTTGTCTTCTCTTTTGTAACTTTGTTTTCCATTTTATTTTGCTACGACCTTCTTGTTTACCATAGTGAGCAGTCGCGCTATCTGCTTTCTTGCGCGCAAACTCTCTTTCTGATTCTTGACTCGTCCGCCTCTAATATTAAATCTAAACTTACGCACTATCTCACGCTCGGCCTTGATAAGGTCTTTGGCATCTTCTATTCTCACCTCTTTTTTGTCTTTTTTGGCCATATTTGTGAACGTGTTATCCTACCACAGTAGCTATCTACTTACAATTCTAGTCTTTAGTGGTAATTTTGCACCCGCCTTTCTCAAACTCTCTTTTGCAGTCGCAGCGTCTACTCCATCAAGCTCAAATAGTACACGTCCCGCCCATACTTGTGCCACATAGCCCTGTGGCTCGCCTTTGCCTTTTCCAAGTTTTACTTCAGCTGGCTTTGCTGTAAATGGTCTGTCGGGGAAAACTCTTATCCAAACCTTTCCCTCTTTCTTGAGCGAATGTGCGATAGTCTTTCGTGCCGCCTCAAGCTGATTCGATTTAATACGCGCGGGAGCAACAGCTTTAAGTCCGAAAGAGCCAAAGGATAATTCAGTGCCACGGTTTTCAACCCTGTCTCGCTTTGGATTTCTGCGACCGGTTTGCCACTTTCTGAATTTTACTTTTTTAGGGAGCAACATGATTAATTAGTTTGTAGTTTGTAGTGAGTAGTTTGTAGAAAATTCACACTATTCAATACTATGCGCCTTTCTGGGTTTCCTTTTCAAAAACTTCACCCTTATAAATCCAAACCTTGATTCCAATTCCGTATGGCATAAAAGCTTTTTCGCGAGCGAAATCAATATCAGCGCGTAAAGTCTGAAGCGGCAACCGTCCTTTCATAAGTGTCTCTCTGCGACTCATATCAGCACCACCAAGTCTACCTGAGAGCGATACTCTGATACCAAGCACATTTCTGTTGGCAGCTGCCTTTTCGATAGCTTGCTTCATTACTCGCCTGAATGGCAATCTCTTTTCAAGTCCTTCAGCAATCATCTGGCCCACAATAGACGCGTGAGTTTCAGGCAAGCGAACCTCCTCTACGTCGATCTTTAAATCCTTTGGAATGGGGAGCTTGGCCTTTGTCATCTTCTGAATTATGGCCTGGCGCAACTTAATTGCTCCTTCGCCCTGCCGGCCAATAACCATTCCTGGTCTCGATGTTTTTATTAAAATCCTAAATGTGTTTCGTCCGCGTTCCATGTCTACAGAGTCAACATAGCTTCCGCGTAATTTCTTTTGTAAAAATTCTCGAAGGAGAATGTCAGTCTTCAAGTTGGTTCTATAATCTAAATCCTTCGCAAACCAGCGTGATCGCCAGTCTCGAATTATAGGTAATCTATGTGCGTATGGATGGACTTTGTGGGACATGTTTTTAATTAGGCAGTAGTAATGAGGCAGTGGGCAGTAGTTTATTCAGGCTTATCTTTCGTGCTCAGTTTGGTTTTTGTGCTTTTTGACTTTGTGCTTTTCACAGCTCGCTCTGCTAAAACTATCGAAATGTGTGACGTGTGCTTGTGAATTGGAAATGCTCGGCCTCCCATTCTTGGCATACTTCGCTTAAGTGGTGAACCACCGTCAACTGCAACTCTCTTTATATAAAGCGTAGACTGCTCTAGCTTGTAGTTATTCTTGGCATTCGCAATCGCAGAAAGTAAAAGCTGCTTAAAAGGCGCGCTCGCGCGTTTGACAGCAATATCGAGCTCGATGATAGCATTGTCGACTGACTTACCCCGAATAAGATCCGCGAGAAGTCGCACCTTTCTTGGAGACTGCCTATAACCACTGAGTTGAGCTGTAACGTCTGCCATATTATTTCTTCGCTGCAGTACCTTCGGACTTTGCCGCCTTTGCTGCTGTTATTTCTGCTTCCTTCTTTTTTGCCTCAAGTTCCTTCTGCATCTTTCCTCCGTGTCTTAGGAACTTACGTGTTAGTGAAAATTCTCCGAGTCTGTGTCCAACCATCTCTTCTGAAATGAAAACTTCGTTATGTACTCGTCCATTGTGTACTCCGAATCTAAATCCTACCATTTCAGGTGCGATCTGACATGCGCGTGACCAAGTCTTAATAACTCCAGTATCTTCCGGTTTCTTGCCAGCAATTTTCTTCAAAAGTCGTGGGTCTACGTATGGTCCTTTTTTAAGTGATCGTGACATATTTCTTAACAAAACTGCCCCAAAGGGACAGGACTACAGGATAGCAAATTGGCCCTATTTGGTCAAATTTAAGACCTGTAAAGTTTAGGATGAGTGTCTATATCATAAAAGAGCACCTCGCGGTCATTCGAAATCGTAAAGATTGCTCGATAGTTCCCAGTGACATTGATACTACGAGAACCTTTTAGTTTCCCAGAGAGTGCATGGTTATTGAGTAACGGATGAAAGTAGTTCTCCTCAAACAACTGCAAACGTTCATAAAATTTCTGCTCGACAATTTTTGGCAGTTTACTGATTTTTTTCTCAAACTGTCGGTGGAAATCTATGATCATCGAGACTTAAGATACGCAATAGCTTCTTTTGCCGAGTTAAAGGGACCAGCAATATTCCTGCCAGTCTTTATATCCTTATGTACTCGCGCGGTAAGCCTCTCTAAGTAAGGCGTCATTTTATACGGCACCGAAAATGTGATTTGCTTATCTTGAATAAGATTTTTGAGCTGAGCATTTACGAGTACAGAAAGCGGCACACCCATCTCCTTGGCGAGCTGGATAGCCCCCTCTTTCACATCTTTGTCTGTCCTAACGATTATTGTTGCTTTCATATTAGCTATTGTATATATAACAGCTATGACGTGTCAACTACAGCTTTATTACAATCAAAATAAACTACCTCACAGCAAACTGCGAGGTAGTTTATTTAAAAGAGAAACTAAATTCCGAAATCTCATTTTGATTCTGCGGAGCGCGAAATACTACGCTGATCGTACTCTTTGTGAAGTGGTTCTAGAATTTTATCGATTGCTTTCATTGTCCTTCCGCCCATACCTTCTGGGCCCCAATAAGGAGAACCTTGGCCAGTGTGTCTATATTTATTTAGCTGAGAATGTGCTAACGACAAGGCTAAATACATATCTGACAATTTACTCACCATTTGATCGTGGTCCATATTGTCCCAAGGTGTCTTGCCATATTCAAGTTCTTGTAGTTCTTTTCCTTCCTCGCCATCTTCTTCTGTGTCTTCCTCGTCGCCCCCCCCTAGTTCTTCTTTATCCAACTCTTCGTCTATTTTATCTACCATAAATTTAAAATCTTAGCCTTAATAATTTAACTATTATAACGTATGCTTGCAAAAAACAGCTTGAGTTATTACATTCTAAAATCGCCCCGAAAGGGGCGATTTTATGTTTGGTTCTATGTGATTTAAACTCGCTTTTTCTTGATCCGTCTCGTGACAATAAACACGTTTGAGTATTTCTTTGGTGTTCTTGATTTGTGGCCACCTGTAACTTTTCCGAATCTTGTCTTTGGTCGCTTTGTTCCTCGCCCCTGGACACCTTCTCCACCTCCGTATGGGTGATCTACTGGGTTCATAGCAGTACCGCGGACCTTTGGCCTGATACCGAGCCAACGTGATCGTCCAGCCTTTCCTAGGTTTCTAAGTGATCGCTCAATGTTTGAGGCAATACCAACTGTAGCAAAACAGTCTTCTGTAACCTTTCTAACTTCACTTGATGGCATTTTTAGACTCGCGTATCCGAGGTCAGTACCCAGAAGCTCCACAAAGTTTCCAGCTGAACGTGCGATCTTTGCACCACCGTTTGCCTTCAATTCTACATTGTATACAAATGTGCCAGCCGTGATGTTTTTGAGCTGCATTCTATTACCAGGCAAAACTTCTGCTTTGTTTGAAACAATAAATTTATCACCCACTTTCATGGTAGATGGTGCTACGATATATCGCCTCTCTCCATCTGCGTATCTAACCAGTGCAATAAAAGCTGATCTGTTTGGATCGTATTCGATAGTGTCTACAACGGCAGACATATCCTTCTTGTTGTACAAAAAATCTACATCGCGAAGAAGTCTCTTGTGTCCGCCTCCTTTGTGCTGTGAAGTAACGCGTCCGAAAGTGTTTCGTCCTACCTTTCTGTGACTGTTTCCTGTAAGTGGCTTGTACGGCTCTGAAGCAGTGATGTACTGCTTGTACGGTACAAACGCTACATGTCTATTACTGTCTGTTGTCGGTTTTCTGGTTTTCATAACTAGGTTGTAGGTTGTAGGTTGTAGTGTGTAGTGTGCTAGGATTTGAATTTCCTACTCACTACTCACTACAACCTACTATCTGTAATTTAAATTTCTTCTATTTTCTCGCCTTTTTTCAAAGTAACGATTGCTTTCTTTGTTCCGTTTTTATATCCAACTCCAGTGCGAGTCATTAATTTCTTTCTGGGAAGATTAACAATACGGACTGCAATTGGACTCACCTTATACAACTCCTTGAGCGCGTTCATAACTCCGGGCTTATTGGCCTTTGGGTGTATTTCAAATGTGTAAACCGGATTCTTGTCTGAAGACGAAAGGTACGTGGCTTTCTCTGTGATCCTAGGTCCGTAAATGTAATCCTTTGGTGTTTTTCCGCTTTGTCGTGCCATGGCTATATTTTGTTCTCAATCTGGCTAATGCTTCTATTTGGATCGACTATCACAAGGTACTGATAAGCGAGTGCATCCACAGGATTAATGTTTCTAAACTCATCCACCGAAACGGTCGATAGATTTCTAAAACTTTTATATACTCCATCATTTTTTTCCGGAAGTGAAATAAGCGCTCGGCGACCTGATTTGTAAGCAATTTTGTTGAAGCCGCTTATACCGGAAATACTCTTCACTATACTCGAAGCGTGCTTGGTCTTAGACTCTTTCAAATTAATACCATCCACAAAAAGAATCTCTCCGTCTCTCAATTTAGCCGAAAGTATTGAGTAAAGCGCCTTTGCCTTCATCTTCTTATTGATTATCTTTGTGTAGTCCTTGTCATTTCTTGGGCCGTGAGTTACGCCTCCGTGTCTCCAAATTGGAGAACGAGTTGAACCGTGACGAGCGCGTCCTGTTCCCTTTTGCTTCCATGGTTTCTTGCCTCCACCACTTACTTCTCCGCGATTTTTTGCATGAGCATTCCCCTCTCGCTGGTTTGAACGCATGGAAGTAATGACTTGATTTACAAGGTCGGCATTCCACTTCACGCCAAAAATCTTTTCAGGCAATGTTATGTCCGAGAGCTCCTTTCCTTCCTGATTGTATAGTTTCGTTTGCATAAGGTTGTAGATTGTAGATTGTAGATTGTAGTTGAATTGGAATTTGAATTTCCTACTCACTACTCACTACAACCTACCACCTGTAATTTCAACTTCCCTTAATCTCAAGCAGTGTGCCCTTTCTACCTGGGACCGTACCAGATATAACCATTTCGTTGCGGTCTTTGTCAATTTTAAGAACCTTTAAATTTTTAACAGTAATTGTGTCCGACCCCATGCGTCCACCCATTCTAAGTCCAGGAAAAACGCGCTGATTACCAGCACTTCCAAGAGAACCTGGGGCTCTTTCCGAATGCTTCTGTCCATGCGATCTTGGGCCGCCATGAAATCCGTGTCTCTTTATTACACCCTGAAAGCCTTTACCTTTTGAAGTGCCTGTTACAACGATCTTGTCTCCTTCGTTAAACACAGTAACATCAAAGCTCTGTCCCCTGGTTATTTCGGCACCAGCATCATCATCAAGCCTAAGCTCCTTAATAACTTTCAAGTTTCCGAGCTCCTTGGTGTGTCCGGCAATAGGCTTCGATACCTTTCGCTTCTTGCCGAATCCAAACTGCAAAGCAGAATATCCTTCTTTTGCTTTGGTCTTGACTTGCGTTACATGCACAGGACCAGCCTGAATAACTGTCGCAGGATAAACTCGCCCTTCCTCATCGAAGAGTTGAGTCATGTATTCTTTTGTACCGAGTAGAAATTTCATGGCAGTGGGCAGTGGGCAGTGGGCAGTGGTTTCGTATTTCTACTACTCCCTACTGCCTACTTACTACTGCCTGCATTTATTTATTACATCATTTTCACATCTACGTTCACGCCTGACGGCAAGCTTAAATTTGTGAGCGCTTCAATTACTTTTTGGCTCGGATTTTCAATATCAATGAGTCTCTTATGAATTCGCATCTCAAACTGCTCGCGCGAATTCTTGTCGATGAAAGAACTTCGGTTTACAGTGTACTTCTTTATCTCTGTAGGCAAGGGCGTAGGTCCCAAAACTTTTGCGTCATTTCTTATGGCGGTATCAATTACCTGCCTTATGCTTTGATCAAGCACCTTGTGTTCATACGCCGATATTCTGATTCGGAGTTTGCTTGCAACCAATTTTTCGCGCGCAATAGCGACACGACTACGAGAAGAAGTTTTTTTCTTCACCACAGTTGAGGCACTTGCTTCTGTTGTAGGTTCTGTTGTCATTGTACTAGGTTGTAGGTTGTAGGTTGTAGGTTGTAGGTTGTAATGGTGCAGGATTTGAATTTCCTACTCACTACTCACTACAATCTACTACCTGAGTCTAAACCGTTATCTTCGTTACCACTCCCGCGCCCACTGTCTTGCCTCCTTCTCGAATAGCAAATCTTTGCTGTTCCTCAAGAGCGATAGGGGCTACAAGTTTTACCTTAAACTTGACAGTGTCTCCCGGCATAACCATCTCAACACCCTCCGGCAAAGTCACGTCACCCGTAACGTCAGTAGTTCGAATATAGAATTGCGGTTTGTAGCCGGAGAAAAAAGGAGTGTGTCGTCCGCCTTCTTCTTTTTTCAAAACGTAAACCTCGGCTTCGAATTCTGTATGAGGTGTCACTGATCCTGTCTTGCAAAGCACCTGGCCGCGATTGACATCTTCTTTTTTAAGACCTCGGAGCAATATGCCGGCGTTGTCGCCAGCGATACCCTCTTCGAGCTGTTTGTTGAACATCTCGATACCGGTAACCGTAGTCTTGGTTGTGTCTTTCAACCCGACAATTGAAACTTCCTCGCCGAGCTTAATTCTTCCTCTTTCAATACGGCCTGTTACTACTGTACCTCGGCCTTCAATCGAGAATACGTCTTCAACCGGCATGAGGAATGGCTTTTCAACATCACGAACAGGCTCCGGAACATACGTATCGAGTGCATTTGTAAGTTCGAGAATCTTCTTTACCCACTCATCATCAACCGACTTTCCTTCAAGCGCCTTCGTGGCTGATCCTCGGATTACAGGAGCGTTCTTGCCATCAAACTGGTATTTATCGAGTAGCGCGCGTACTTCTTCTTCTACAAGATTAATAAGTTCCGGATCATCAACCAGATCGCATTTGTTCAAAAATACAAGAACTTTAGGTACACCAATCTGGCGTGCCAAAAGAATGTGCTCACGCGTTTGAGGCATAACACCGTCAGTTGCTGCAACCACTAGAATAGCGCCGTCCATTTGAGCGGCACCCGTAATCATGTTCTTGATGTAGTCTGCGTGACCAGGAGCGTCAATGTGCGCGTAGTGACGCTTGTCTGTTGAATATTCGTTGTGTGAAAGCGCAATTGTGATTCCACGTGCCTTCTCTTCAGGAGCAGAGTCAATCTGGTCTACTGTTTTTAAACGGACCTCCTTACCTGCCAAACCCAAACTGTGCAAGATAGCGGCTGTAAGAGTGGTCTTGCCGTGGTCTACGTGACCAATTGTGCCTACGTTTACGTGAGGCTTGCTACGATCAAATGTTGCCATATATTTGGTGAAGTCTTTAGTCTTTGGCGCATACCTTTGTCAAAAGCTACGTTTGCTCGGTCATGTACAAATTTGTACATTCACTCGCAAGCCTCGCTTTTTTCTCGGTCTGCATCCAAATCCGTCAAGCCTTCTCTTTTTTATACTTTTACTTCCGGTCGCCGTGCACCATCCGCCGTATTGCATGTTTGCAACGCGGAGCAAGGTCCAAGAAGGTACTATTAATAATTATAATGCTAAAGAAATACTTTGTTCCGACGGCGACTCGGACGTCGTGTAAATGGTTACATTTCCACGCGATCCTCGCTTGTCTTAATAAACAAAAGCGCGACTTAACGCGATTTTGTAATATTAGCAGAATAAGGCCGAGGAGTCAAAGCTGCCTTGTAGCCAATAATAAACGTCACCCAAACTTCCCGGGTAGATAATAAATGGGTTACCGTAATCGCCATATGAACACGGCGATAAAACAGGGTGTTTTTGAGGAAAAGCTAGAGGAGTATCTACAGGCGAA
>JACRKE010000030.1 GCA_016215335.1 Candidatus Vogelbacteria bacterium
CACTGAATCCGGCTAAAATGAAACGAGAAATTGGCCTCCTTACCAAACAACTCTATGATATTCAAAAGCGATTCGGAAACTCGCAGAAATTAACAGAAAATGCTTGAGAGGTTCGGTGACGTTTTATTATTATCTACTGCGATTATTGGTTTTATAACTACGCTGTCTGCATGTAGGCTCTAGATCGTCCAATTTTGACTCCTAGCGGTTGAATTCACCTACCGTACTCTGTATTTGGTTGTAGGCCCCTATGACTGTGTTTAGATATGGTTCAAGCTGCAGATACGCATAGCCTATACCTCCGAGGATAACTAGCCAATACAAAATTTTTAGGAATGTTCCTAATCTAGCGTTTCCTCTTATGCTAAGAAGTAGCTTATGATTAGCCTCATTAAGTGCAATATTTTTCTTAAGTAGTTCCAGTATTTCCGTTTCCATGCAATCTGTATTGTTTTACTATATATAATTTACTATGTACTATTTACCTTTTATATAGACTTAACCTTGAGCGCCTTCTTCTTCTCTCTATTTATTTTCGGCAGTCTAACCGTCAAAAGTCCATTCTTCTCGATCGCCTCTGCTTCATCAGCTTCTACCTCTACCGGAAGCAGAACAGTCCTGCTAAATGAGCCCCAATAGAGCTCTTGGAAGAAATAGTCGTCTTCGCTTATCTCATCGTATTTCTGACGTGAACCGCGTATGGTAATCATTTCTCTCGAGATTTCAATGTCGAGTGTGTCAGGCTTAACCCCTGCAATCATTGCTTGTACAATTACTTCGCTCGGGGTTTGATATACATCCACAGACAGCTGGCCGCTGTCATCATCAGAGTCACTGGGAATAAAACTCTCACCTACCTTTATACTTCTAATCTCCTTTGTTTCGTCATCAAATTTGCTACTGCCCGTAAACCTATCCAAAAACGATTTTTTGTTGCTTTTAAACATCTTGTTTGTTGTTAGTTTTCTCCGATATACAATATACCATTATTATTCGCTAATTTCTCACATCAGCCTTTACTTTTTCAAAAAAGAAGATTACTGCCAAGATCCCGAGCCATACAAATCCGAATACGGAAAGGGAATACATGGCAATATTTTGATTCTCAAATAATAGTATAAAAAAGTTAAAAGCGGTATGCAATGCCGCTGCGACTAAAATGCCAAAAATAAGATGCTCATCTTTTACGTATTTGCTCCTGTAGAATGAGTACGCCATAAATATGCCAACTGTTGCGGATGACAAAACGTGCAATAAACTAGCCCCTATGAATCTCATGCTTCCGGAGATTATTGTCACTGTGGCGGGAAAGTCCTGGATAGCTCCAAAAATGAAGAAGGCGTTTTCGGCGGCCGAGAACCCTAGGGCGGCAGTTATGAGATAGATCATAGAATCCACTGGCTCGTCGAAACTAACATTATGTTTAAATGCTGAATAACTGGCCGCCCAATATTTAACTAGTTCCTCTATTAGAGCCCATACGGCAATTCTTACCAAGCCAGCCGGTATGTATTTTGAAGTGATAAGCTCAAGCGGAAGTGCTATAAGAACTGATGCCATGCCGGCGAAGAAGGCAAGTGTAATTACGGCGTTAGGTTCGGGATGTATTTTATCTTCTTTAAGCCAGAAAAAAAGCCACAGAAGTGCTGGAACCAGACCCCCAATAAAGGAAAAAACAATTGCGTTAGTGAGTGTTATGCCTTCGGCCATTCCTCTACCATCAAAATCGAAGGATTATAGTTTATGGTTTGCCAAATCTCTTCTGTAATAAATGGCATGAACGGGTGAAGAAGTCTAAGACAAGTCATTAAAATATATCTTAATGTATAATTTTTCGACTCAATAATTACCTTATCTTCACTCTTAAGCTTTGATTTTGACTGCTCTATAATTATATCAGCAAAATTATGCCACACATAGTGGTATAACTCTTCGGCCGCAATATAGAAACGATAGTTATCTAGATTCTTGGTTGTGGAATGGATTACGCCATTCAATTCTTTTATTAGCGCCTCATCTTCTTCGGTGAGCCTAGGCTTGGCTATTGTCTCCTCTGTATTATCGGAGACGTACCTGCTTACATTCCAGAGCTTATTCGCGAACAGTTTGTAGGCTCTAATTTTCTCTTCGTAGAGTGCGGTAGTTGTCCCTGGTGTGTTGCCGATGATTAGGCCCATTCTGAGCGCATCCGTGCCGTATTTATCCGAAAGTTCAATTGGGCTTATAACATTGCCTTTGCTCTTGCTCATTTTTTTGCCATCTCGCGCCGTTACTATTCCATGAAGATAAACGTCTTTAAATGGTAGCTTACCCGTTCTGTACTTCCCAAACATAATCATTCTGGCTACCCAAAAGAAAATTATCTCTCCTGCCGTCTCCATAACCTGAGTGGGATAGAAATTCTTGTAGTCAGGCTCGTCTGGATATCCAAGAGTGGCAAACGGCCACTGACCCGATGAGAACCACGTGTCGAAGGTATCAGTCTCCTTTATCCAATCTTCGCCTACGGGACTATCCTTTGAAACAATGATTTCATCATCTCTATACCACACTGGAATCGGTATGCCCCATACAATTTGCCTCGACACATTCCAATCCTCTATATTACGGAGCCAATGTAGCATTATTTTTTTATAATGATCAGGATAGAATTTGATCGTCTCGTCCTCAACTAAAGGAATAACAGCTTCAGCAAGCGGTTTCATTCTGACGAACCACTGAGGTAGTACTCGAGGCTCAAGAGTTCGCTCACACTTATAGCACACCTTTACGGCGTGTTTGTATTTTTCATCCACTTTCACAAGCATACCGACCTTTTTCATGTCTTCCGCTACAATTTTGCGCGCCTCTTCCACTTTGAGTCCGGCATATTTGCCGCACTTTTCATTTAATTTTCCAAACTGGTCTATAACTTCAACCACAGCGAGATTGTGTCTTTGTGCCACTGCAAAGTCGTTCGGATCGTGAGCTGGTGTAATTTTGACAACTCCTGTTCCAAAAGTTTTGTCTACATAATCATCTGCGATTACCCTCAGTTTGATTGTTCCAATGAGTCCTTCAAATTCAATCTCCTTGCCGACCCACTCCTTATATCTTTCATCGGTTGGATTTACTGCAAGAGCAGTATCGCCGAATTTAGTTTCAGGGCGCACTGTGGCAAGTGTAAACGGTCCGAATTTCATATAGTAGAGTGGATCTTCACGATCAACGGACATTGTCTCGAGTTCTGAAAGGGAAGTCTGATGTTTTGTGCACCAATTTATACTGCGACTTCCTCTGTAGGCGAGACCATCTTTGTACAACTGTTCGAAGGTATCATAGACAATGTCTATCACCTTAGGATCGAGCGTGAATTTCTCTCGACTCCAATCACACGATGCTCCAAGTTGCCTCAATTGATTCTCCATGAACTCCTTATTGCTCAAGGTGAAGGTTAAAATCTCTTTGTACAGTTCGTCTCTGTCCATTCCGAAACGTGTTCGCCCCTCCTTTTCTAGCTTCTTCTCATATACAACCTGTGTTTCAAATCCCGCATGATCCGCTCCGGGTAACCAGAGAGCCCTTTTGCCACGCATTCTCTGATACCTGATAATCAGGTCCTCGATGGTCACAAATACAGCATGACCAGCGTGGAGTGATCCGTTTGCATTTGGCGGTGGCATTATAATGGTGTAGGGCTCAGCGTTTTCTCTACCCAGCCTGTTCGGACTGAAGTAACCTGATTTCTCCCACAGATCGTATATGCGAGGTTCTGTGTCCTTGGGGTTGTAGGGTTTGGTCAGCTTTTCATCTGTAGACATACAATGATACTATCAGATAGGATGATCAGTTTCAAAGCTGCCTTGTAGCCAATAATAAACGTCACCCAAACTTCCCGGGTAGATAATAAATGGGTTACCGTAATCGCCATATGAACACGGCGATAAAACAGGGTGTTTTTGAGGAAAAGCTAGAGGAGTATCTACAGGCGAA
>JACRKE010000031.1 GCA_016215335.1 Candidatus Vogelbacteria bacterium
CTTTCATTTGTGTTAGTGTAAACCGATTCTCGTTTCTTTCGTGTGTTGTGTGTGATGTGACGATTCAAAAACTCAGACGGCTGAGAGATTTTAGTGATGGCCGCAAAACCGACGGAAAATTAGTTTCGTAATTCACAGCTTGAAGGCCTCGACTTGAGCCAGCAGTTCCTTCAGCTTCTCGTCGAGGGCCTCACGAGCTTCACTGCTTGACTGTTCGAACTCGAGCTTGCGCTGTTCGAGCTCTGCCGTCGATGTGCGCTCCCTCTCCTTGATCCTGGCTTCGGTCAGCACGTATTCCTGCTTGACCTCTTCCAGTTTCTTGGTGAGTGAGAGTAACGTGCGAGCAGCCATCGTTTCGATCTTGTCGATCTCGAGCTCTTGCTGCTTACCGAGTTCAGACATTGCCCGGTCGATTCCAGCTTGCTTTGCCTGCGACGATGCAGTTGCTTGTTCCTCGTCGAGGCGAAGCTTCGCCATATTGGTCTCATGACCGAGAAGCATTTGCTCTCTCGTCACTGCGGCCAAACGCTTGTCAACGTCGAGCGTGCGTTCATTCTGGGCAACATCGAGTGCTTGCTTCACTGCGGAGAGTTGGTTCTGAGCCAGCATTGCCTTTACGTTCTGGTCCACCAGTTCGACGCCGAGCACTTCGACGTCGTAGACGTGAGCATTGCACTCTTTGAAGGTGAGCCCTGGACGATCGCCTTGTTCGGGCCTCACGCCAAGTATCGTGTCGCGTGTAATGCCCACGTGATGCTTGATGAACTCCTCGACGCCGACTTCACGCGCTGCATTCTTCACAAGCGAGCGAATTCGATCGCAGAGCAACTTCACGTAGTTGTCGACCGCGAACCATTGTGCTGGATCTTTGCCAACGAAGTCGACGCGGTACGACAGTTTGAGCTTGAGCTCCACTAGGTCGGCCGTTTCGGCCAAGATGACGTCACCTACCTGGTTGTTGCGAACCTGGAGGTACACCGTCTCCTGGATGTTGTCTGTGGTCTTCGGCTTGCCAGTCGAAAGATGGACCACCTGCGGAACCTCGTCGTACTCAAGGAGAACTGTCTGGGGGCCGACGATTACGCGGTTACCGCCAGACTGGCGGAACAGGTGTACTGCGTAGCCGTTCCAGACGTTCACTGCCACGGCACCCTGGAATCGTGTGTCGAGGGTGATGGTCCGGGGCGGGGTGAACGTAGTGTTCCGGTCGAAGTCGTCACCGACGCCCTTCGCGGAACGGGCAACAATGGTTGAGGCTGGATCCCCGGTGAAAGCCGAGAGACGTCTGACAGTGGACTCGTCAACACGCTCGCCGGGCTTGTGGCCCTGCTGGCGGAGCTGACGGTTGTAGTCGAGAGCCTCTGTGTTTTTGGGGAAAAGCAGGGTGACGAGGCTGTCCGAAAGTGTTCTGCGAACGTTGACCTCTTCGATCGGGTTCGCGAGGAAAGCCCTCGGCCCGACCACGAGATCGACGCTGCCACTGCCCTTCTTGTAGACGTACCTACCTTCACCCTCGGGGATGGCAACCGAGTAGTGGATCTGCTCGTCCCCGTACTTCACGACAGCGTGTTCTTCGCGGGGGAAGTAGATCCGTTGCACGTGACCGGTGAGGAAGATTTCCTCGCCGACCTTGTGCTGGACGCCATCCTCGTCGACGTAGTCGGCAATGACCTTCAGGTGGATACCCATGTCGTCGTTCAACTCGACGGCCCTGAACTTGCGCCTGCCTTCACGCTCTACGAAGGTCTCGGTCGGGGTGGGGAAGACGACCGCGGGGCCACGCACGTTACGCTTCTCTCCACTCTCGTCAAGCAGACTGCAGTAGTCGAGACGTTCGAGCGTGACAGCGTCACGCACGTACTCCTTCACCTTCTCATCGGGCACCACTTCGATGCCGGTCGGCGGGATGAAGAATGAGATGGTCTCACCGGTGATGATGATGATGATCTGACCGATGGTGAGTTTCTCGGGGTCTACACCGAAGGCGAATGCCTTGTTCGCGCTGTCGACAGTCTTGTCGCCCTCGACCTGTCCGTCCCCGATGGGTTTCAGGGGCTGGATGGCGAGCTCGGCAAGGATCTCCTTCCAGTTATTCTTAGCTTCGGTGACGTCGTTCATCCGGGCCACCACGTACTGGTTGGTCTTGAGGCGGTGACCCGGAACGACCTGGGCCTCCTGGCCTGGCCAGAGCGGGAACGATGCCGGACCGCGGATGTTGATCTTCCGACCGATGGCGAGTTTCGCCATGTTGTTCGAGCCCATGCCAGGGTGTTCGCTTGACTTCTCCGTCGCCGGGTTGGTGAGGACGATGTAGTCGCCTTGCATGGCGACGGGGAACTGCTGAATCGCTCGTCCGAGGTCGCCTTGCTCGAATCGGCTCGTGGCCGAATCGTAGACGACCGGGATATCCGTGTTCGCGAGACTCGTCTTATACGGTCCCGCGTACACGAGGACGTGACCCTTGGTCGCGTCCTGAATGAGTGCGTATTGGTTGCCGGCGAGTACGAGATCTCGTTCTCGCCCTTCCATGCGTTCTGCTACCATTGCTGTCTGTCTCCTTGCGCACTATGCGCGTTACCGTAGTTGATTGCTTGCCCTGAACTGGGCGTTGTCTAACTACAGACTCTTCGAGTCTGTTATTCTTGTCTCCTTTCACAATAAAATCTACAGGTTGTAAAGTTTCTGAATGTAGGGAACCGGTGAGACTATACATTATTTGTATCCATTTGACAAGGTATATTTTAAGGTGTAGTTTGAGTCCGGACATAGTGAGTAGGTGGGGTCAATCGACTTCACGCCTAGGGTCCTTCTATGCTCGAAAGGAGCGTGACAGGTGGCTGCAAAACAGAGTTGGGTGGAACGAATGGAGAAGGAGATTGCGGATGTGGTCTCCGGCCTTGAAGACAACGAGGACATTGTAGGTGCGATCATTGAGAATGTACAGTTCGGTGAGATCGCGAAGGACGCTGTCGGCGAAGATGGTGACAACGCAATCAAGACCGCTGCGTTCGCACTCGTCCAGAAGATCATCGCCGACCACGACATCGAGAATGATGACAGCTCTCGCGATGATGTTCTCGGACAGGTCGATTTCAAGAAGCTTGCTGACGAAGCGCTCGAGTCACCTGATCTGAAGGCGAAACTCACGAAGAAAGTCACGGTCTACATCAAGAAGTATATTGATGGCGGCGACGCGGATGACGCACTGAATGAAGTCACCGCAGTGGATTCTGATGACATCAGGCGAATTCTCGGCAAGGAAGGTATAGCCGAGGTCGACGCCGCGACTCGTAAGCTCATTCTGGACCACGTGGCTGGACGCGAGCTAACTGAAGACGACACGAATGAGGTAGATGACGTCGCATTCAGCACTTCACGAATTACCGAGCTCACAGAGTCCGATGATGAGGTGAAAGCTGCTGGACGGCAGAAGGTTCTCGACTACTTCGCGGGCCTTGACGCGGCAGACCTTGATATCCTTGATGCTCTGCGCCAGAGTCTCTTCACTGAGGAGAATCTCTCTTCTATCATCGAAAGTGAGAAGCACACGATTGAGCCGAAGCTTCGAAGCGCGGTTTCGACCGCAGTAGAAGGGCTTACAAGCAACGAAGCCACTTCGACCATCAAGTCGAGATTGCTTCAAAGCGAGGGCTTCAGTAAGGCAATCGATCTCTCGATGCAACGTCTCGCAGACACGGGCCGGCTCGATGAGGTGGTACTAGCCTCTGTCGAGAAGCTCATGTCGGACGACTCACGTGGTGGCATGCGCTCTCAGCTTGCCGAGAAGATAGGAGACAGATTCGTTGAACGAGTCGCCGGCAAGTTCGTGCAGTTGATGTTTACTCCCCAACGTAGCTAATCGGGTAGTAGAACAGAAGTCAATTCCCGCCGTGGGCCCCAAGTGGCCCACGGCGGTTTCCTATTTTGTGAAAAATTTTTAGAACGAAATATTTTGGACAAAAATGCAGGCCCCGCCGGAGGCGGGGCAGAGGAGGCTCTGGTTTTTCACACTCATCACCTGCTCAAGCTGATTTCTATGAGTCGGGTAGTTGCGAGCGTCCTATTCTCTGAATGGCGAGCAGTGCCCATACAAAATGGAGAGCCATTATAATTTCAAAAAAAGTTATGAATTTATTGCGATAAATTATTCAACGCTCGCACTTGTTTCAGAATTTGCGCTCGCGTTAAGCTCTGCAATCACCGCTTCCGCAATTTCAGCTTTTGCTCTCGCATTAGCGTTTACTTTTGCGTTCGCCATAATTCTCTCATTATTTCTTATTCTTGCCTCTAGTGCAGCGCTATTGTAGTTTTCACCTGCCACCAGGAATCCCCACCATGGCAGACTTGATCTTACTTCGGCTTCTGTGTCTGATTTCGCTTCTATGACTGTGGTTGATTCAATCGTCACCGGGATGAGCCAGAGTAGTTTGCCAGTATGTTTGTATACAATCTTCACTGGAGAACTATCTGCTGAATTTTCTTCCACACTCACAACTGCTTTATTCTTTGATTTTATATTGGAGCTGAAAACCTTTAAGTCCTCGTCAGTTGCAACTTCGGATGACGAAGTGATCGCAATACCTGAAGCGTTTACTTTAAGTTTTATTTCAGCGTCAGTGCCCACCTGCGCCTCTGATCTGATCGCGCTTTCACTTTCCTCTGATGTACCTTCCGCGCCCACTTCTGCATTCGGTGATTTGTTCACATTAGCCTTAAATTCTCCGTCTACATCCGTGTTCACCTTGGTATTGACCAAGGCATTTACGGACCCGCTTACTCCTGTTTCTGCATTCAGCTTCGTTCCGATTTGAGCATTCGCTCTAGACGCTAGAAGCGATAATACAACAAACCCTACTCCGAATGATTTTGTTATGTTTTTCATAATGAGTGCTTTTACCTGTTTGTTTAACTAATAACTTTTACTAATAGCGACCGCGCGCTTTACCTCATAGATAGACGCACCAATGTTTGAAAACATTACAATTTGTGGATAAGATTTTTTCAAAATGCCGTCTATGGCGTATGATAGGTACAATCAATTAATTAACCATTACACATATGTTACAAGACGTACCAGAAGGGCACAAAAGGACTATTGTCTTAGTGGCTATCGCCACATTTATTATCGGCGGACTGCTCGGCTATACTTTAGGCCTAAAGCAGGGAAGCGCGGGACAAGTTTCTCAATTAGAATTTGAGTCCACTTCACCTGCTTCGGATACTTCCGGAGCAGTGGATGTGGAAGTATACAAAAATCCTTTCGAAGAATCAGCTAATCCATTTAGATAAATATGATCAACTCTTTTTTTATTCGCGGGGCCATACTCTCTGCTCTCGTATTTTCTTTCGGCCTTGTGGCTTTGGCAGAGAGCTCGCGGATAACATATCCAATTGCGGAACTTGCTAACTGTGACAGCCGTGAAGCGTGCAAGGCGTACTGTAAGACGCCGAAGATTGCATGCGTAAATTTTGCAGAGAAGCAGAATATTGTGAGTCCTGAAGAAGCGCAAAATATGCGCGCCGCGATAGAAAATGCGAATTCATTGGAAAATTCCGATCGCGCTCTCGGCCGTGATGATCTGGTCGGCTCGGTCAAGCCTTCAGAAAGAGGACGAGGCAAAGATATGCGTCAGAATAATCCGCCGAGACCGAGAGTGAAAAGACCGAAGCCAAAGGAGCAGGAGCCGGAAATCAATGAGGAAAAAGCCCTCGCGGCAATCAAGGAATTCGGCGGTCCCGGTGGTTGCAAGGACATGGATTCGTGTGGAACATTCTGTGACGATGATAAAAACTCAAATGTTTGTTTCGCTTATGCGAAGGAGCATGGACTAATTAATGAAGCCGAACTAACAAAAGTTGAAAAGATGATGAATGCGGTTGGTCCCGGCGGATGTAAGGGGCCCGCTTGTAGAACTTACTGTGACGCGCCCGGCCACGAAGAGGAGTGTTTAGCATTCGCAAAAGAGAACGGTCTAATCCCTCCGGAAGAGTTGAAGCAGATAGAAAAAATGATGACGGAGACGGGTCCCGGCGGATGCAAGGGACGCGCTTGTGAGAATTTCTGTGAAGATCCGGCGAACATAGATGCATGTATTGAGTTTGCCCGCAAAAACGGCATGATGTCAGAAGAGGACTACAAGAGAGCAATTACTCCCGGTCCCGGCGGATGCAAAGGGTCCGCCTGCGCGACATATTGTGATGACCCTACTCGAAGCGACGAGTGCATGAAATTTTATGGCGGGGGCAGAGAAAATAAAGAAGGAGTTGATGGACGCGTACCACTTGACCGCTTTGACGACCCTCGCCTGGATGATGAAGCAATGTTAAATTTTCGCAAAGGCGTACCTACTGGTCCCGGCGGTTGCAAAGGACAAGAGTGTGATGCGTATTGTCGCAAGCCGGAGCATGGTGAGGAGTGTCGAAGTTTCTTTGGTGGACCGGAAAATAGAGGCGAAGACGGATCGAGAGATGCAATGTTTGGACGTGAAGAAGAGGGTGGAGATTGGGGAAGAATGATGCCACCTCCTGAATTTAATAGAGAACAAGAAGGCTCGTGGGATAGACGACCTGACGGCCAGTTTCCGCGAAAAGAAGAAGACAGAAGGGAAGACCGAATGATGCCTCGTCCTGGATTTGAAGAAGGCGACCGCAACATGATGGAGCTCATTAATTTGAGGCCTGGAGAAGAAAGTAATAAAGTGGGGGAGATGATCAATAATTTCCGACCCGAAGACCGACCTGGCATGCGAAATTTCACGAGAGACCAGAGAGAGCGACGAGAGGGAGAACAGGGGCAAGGCCCGGCGTTCAATAACCAGATGCCATTCTTGCCTCCTCCGATTCAACCAAGTACAGAACAGTCAGGTTCTCTCGGTGCCTCGGTAATAAACTTCTTCAGATCAATTTTGCGCTAATTTTTTTTAGATAAGGTACCATACAAAAAAACACCACATAGGTGGCGTTTTTTTGTATGGTAAAGTTTAAAATTATCGTGAGGCTTTCAAGTTCAGTGTCCCTTTCTTTCCAAAGAGAACCAGTCAATATTTCTTGTCGCGTACATAGCGCCGCCGAGAAGAATAAACATTAGGAGCGAACCTGCGACTAATGCATAGTCTTCAAGTTGAAGTATGAGATATAGATAGCCGTATAGTAGGACGAGAATGATACTAATGAGGAATGCCCGGTTGCCACTCTTCAGTACGAATGAACTGTACGATCCTACGAGACATGCGGTCATTATCGTGGCAAGCAAGTAGGCAGTGGGGAAACCAAGCCATTCAGAGAAAGAGAGTAGGAGAAGATAAAATAGTGCAAGAGCGGCGCCGATAAGCAGGTATTGAATAGGGTGAACGCGCACACCACCAAGAACATCGAACAAAAAGAATGCGGCGAATGTAATGAGAATGAAGAGTATGGCGTACTTTACACTACGCAAAGTCATGTCGTATATGTCGATCACTTGAAGCAAATCAACGCCCGCCGCAGATAGCAAAACTTGGTCGAAATAAACCTCTGTTGTTTTGAAAGATTGCGGATAGGAACGGCCGAAAGATGAGACCTGCCATCCAGCTTTGAAACCATCTTTATTTACTGTCTGCGATGAGGGCAGGAACGCGCCTACGAATTTTGGCGACGGCCAGGCAGATTCAAGCGCGATCTTTGTTTCTCTTCCAAGCGGGATGAAAGAAAATCCTTCACTACCTTTGAGTTCGACTTCGAAAGAGAAAGGAACTGTTTTTGTGGTTCGAGTAAGTGGAACTGTGCTGTGCAGTCCCGACATGCCGTATAGATTAACTCCCGCACCCGGTTCCAAAGGCAAACTCGTACCATTCCAATTAATAGACATTTGCCGTTCTATGCCTCTGGTGTCAGATATGGCAACTGTCAAGAGAGCATTCGAGTCGTTATCAAATACTGCTTTTATATCTGACGCGTTGAATTCACCAGTCACGACATTCGTGCTCTTGTAGACGACGGTTTTAAAGATGCCTCGTGATCGCACTTCAGGCAGTAGTTTGGTTTCATATTTTAGCGAGTGGGGAAGCACAAATTCGTTCTGTGTGGCTCCTGCGACAATACTTTTTTTCACAAGCATTGGTCCGCTAAGAGTTTGACGCCCACCCCAGATAAGAGCAATTTCGTTTGAGGCCTCGAGTCCCCGGTCTTGACGCTCAGAGACGAGCCCCATAACCGCAAAGCTTGCAATCAAACAAGCACCCCCAATAATGGCGATAGCTAGAACCTTCAAGGTGATAGAGTCGTTTTGCATTTAGATAGTATAACGTAATAAGATCGCCATAGGTTACAAAAATAAGGATTTAGGCCTCCTGATCGACTACTGGATAAGTATAGTTTTCCTAGTCGTCCAACGACTTAGTCGTTGGACGACTAGGACATTTAGTTGAGCATCCAAATAGCGTAGTTTAGATAAAGGGCGAAAGTAACCCAAGCAAGATAGGGCAGAAGGAACCAGGCGGCGGGTCTAGAGATTTTATAAAATGTAACGACTGTTGCAAGAATGGCAAGCCAGAGGAGTACTATTTCGACAAGCGCACCACCAGGACTCTGTAGGCCGAAAAAGATAAGATGATTTCCATTCGGGTGTACAATAAGATTTGCTTAGTTCTTGTGAATGTCTAAATGAGTGGAACAACCCTTCTTTTCTTTCTCAATATTTATATTGTCCATTAGAATCAAACTATTTTATTCAAATCTCTGTTCACCACTGTAGGCTTCATTCCTATTAGTTCGTCATAAAGCATTCCTTCTGGTATAGGATTCCAGAGAAATATTTTCTTTTTCAATTCCCATGCTTTGAAGATTTCGAGAAAAGTGGCACCACCTATGTAATTTTCCTGACCATTCTTTTCGCAGTTGAACACGAGCACGGCCTCATTCATTGTGACTTTTTCAATTTGTTTATCCAGCATACTGGCTTTCCATTCAGAATATTTGTCGGGAGTGAGTGTCTCTTTCATTCGTGCCCCGCAACCAGGGTCATCATAACAATTCGGCGGTGTAATCTCGTGCCCTACGCGCTTGAGTTCGTCCACATGCGAACGAATCTTGTCATATAAATGTCGACTGGCGCATACAAAAATTTTCATGTTCAGATTATTGCAGTGGTTCAATAATAGTTGCAGACAATTTAAATAAATTATGATTATATGGCTTTTTTCTTTGCTCCAACGGTAGGAATTTCTCCCTTGACTAAATTTTTGTTCTTACAAAAGTTTCTCTCGGCACCAGCTCACGATTCCGCAAGCTTGCGGGACAATGTTCCGTTGTTCGAAACCCTGCCTGTGGCAGGCAGGTCCACCAACCGCCAGTTGTTAGAAGTACTGTTTGAAAAATAGGCTCCGCGGCCAGGATTCGAACCTGGGACCAACTCCTTACACTTATTCCACTGTTACTAGTGGGGTGGACTATATCATCTTCCTCTTGGGAAGCGAGGCGCTTCGTCCCGCCTATGGCGGGACTACTCCCTTACGGGATAGTCTCTACACCTGCCAGACTGTCTGAAAACTGACCCTGAAGCCTTGCTTCCAGATGGATTTGGAAGCAAGGCTCCTCATTTTCTGACAGTCCAGATTGGTTCGGGATTGCCCACCTCGCCATCGGCGGAGTTAGGGTTTCCCCGAGTTCACCTCGTTTTTCAAACTCGATTGCTCGAGTAAGCTGCAATTTACTTTACAGGGAGCCGCTCTACCAGCTGAGCTACCGCGGAGCTTATTTTTCAAGCACATACGTTGGAATGAATTGTGGAATGTCCTTGTTTTAGCTGTGCCAAAACGTTCTGTTATATTAGCAAACAAAATCTTCAAAATCAAAGATTTAGTCTTGCAAATTATAACCACATAGCTCTTAATATTCGAAGATGGGATTATGTGTACTCGGCTCAAACGTTGGAGGATGAATAGATGATAACTTTCAGAAAGGCTCGAAAGACAGGGGAGACGGGGCAAGGTTTGGTAGAGTATGCGCTCATTCTAGCCACAATCGCAGTGGTCGCGATAGGAGTTATGAGTCTTCTTGGCGTAAAGCTATCAGTCCTTTTGGGACGAACGGCAGACGCGATCGCGCCTCTTTCGTCTGAAGAATCAGCACCACCACTCGAATAACAGCCCCCAGGCGGCAGCTTAGCTGTCGTCTGGGGGCCTAACTGTATTTACTCATTTTACATAACATTAAAAATATAATGGCAAAGTGAAAGTGTGGATTTAAGAGTGTGGGGTTGCGTAGACTACTTTCCTTTTACATCATTGTGTTGTATAATTCTAGCGTAACAAATTAGCCATGGAATCAGTCAAAATAGACACAGAAGACGGGTTCATTTTGGATGCGGATTATTATCCCGGAACTGGATCTTTGGGCGTAATTTATACCCATGGAGCAACATCACATCGCGGCCGCGAGCGTTTTTTTGAGCGGGCTGCGCGCGAACTTTCATCTAAGGGCGTTCACTGTCTCTTCTTCGATTTCAGAGGGCATGGTAAGAGCGGGGGAGATTCGGCCAAGGATTTCAAACTTTCGGGAGTGTTGAAAGACCTGGCAGCAGCAGTTGATTTTCTTAAGTCAAAGGGTATGAAAACTCTCGGACTTGCCGGCGCATCTTTCGGAGCCAGTGTCTCTTCCATATATGCTTCTAAAAACAACGGTACAGTCGGTGCATTAATGCTTGTAAATCCGGTATTGAATTTCCATACCGCGTTTTTTGAACCCACCACCGAGAATTCGCGCATGCTGTTTAGCGCCGTGCACAAGACTCTAGAGACAGAAGAGTATTTCGAAATGCCATGGAACAATTTTAGGTTGGGGAGACCCGCTTTTGAGGAACTGCGCATGAAGCTTCCTGAACACGATCCTATTTTATCACTTGATTCTTACAAAGGCCCTCTCCTTATTGTTCACGGCAACAAAGACAGAACGATTGACCACAATGAGACATTGGATTATTTCAACAGAATAAAAAGCAATAACAAAAGATTCATCACCATAAATGGCGCAGACCATAGTTTCCTTGGTGAGCCCGGCCAGACAGAGGTAACTGACATTGCAATAAAGTTTTTCTCGGATAATCTATCCTAGGTGGATACCTAATACACTATAGTCATGCAACACAATCTCACGAAGGAGCCCGTACTTGAAAAACATAGTTTAACGCAACACACATTGCGTTATATATTGCTACCGTTTTTAAACTACCTAATTCCAAAAGAAACTCTAATACGAGGTATAAGTAAACTATCTGATGCCGGAGAACAGGCCATCTCTCGCTCCGGCTCGAGTCACGCCATGGAGTCTTTCTATGATCGCGGAAAAGACAAAAAGAATATATCCGCGAAAGCGCGAGAATATATCTCGTATCACGTCTTAAACGCGACCAAATCAACTCGCAACAGACTTAAGATTGTCGAGAATGCTATTGCTCGTGAGCTTGTAGAGAGAGAGGCTTCTGGTCTAAACACAACGATCGTAACTCTCGGCGGTGGTACATGTCGATCGTTAATCGATGTTATGGATTATCTTGTAGAGAATAAGGAGCGTCCAAAATTGCATATAGTAAACATTGACTTAGATGCGACAGCTTTAGAGCGTGCAAAAGTTATAACGGATGAGAAAAAACATGGAGAGCATTTCAAATGGGTCAGAGGCAATGCAGTTGACGCACTTTCGTTTGTTCCAAAGCAGAGTGTTAATATTGTAGAGCTCATAGGGCTTTTAGAGTACCTTAATAAGGATGACGCATTAAATGTTATAAAAACAGCTTACGGCCTTTTGGGCGATGGGGGACTGCTTGTTGCCGCTAATGTGAGACCAAATGACGAGAGAAGATTCTATGAAAGAATCGGCTGGCCAACAATGCATTATAGGACCAAAGAGGAATTTGTTGATCTCATTAGAAGTGCCGGCTTTAACGCCTCAAACATTAAAATAACAGTTGAGCCTCTTAAGATGCATAATATAGCTCTAGTTAGGAAATAATCTATTTCGAATAACTATTCAGGCTGAATGGTTGGCACAGTGGAACCACGTCTGCGTGCGTCTGCCACGAAATCATCATCGCTCGGTCCCTTGTGGGGCATAGAGAACTCATCCCCCGTAAACTTTGTGTAAAGACTCATTCCGTTTAATGTTGTGCCGAATATGCCAGCGTACCCGGCTGTCGCGTTGCAGAAAAAGAAATTCTTGAATGGCGTCTCCATTGGCAATCTCTTTGGTCCTATCTGGAATGGGGTACATGGCTCGCCGTATGATGTTCCGTTCGGTGCGTTCACCCACTCTTCGTTGGTTGTTGGGCTTCCTACAACTTTGACTACGATGTGCTCTCGAATGTCTGGTATGAAGTGTTTCTCGACTAGGTCAAGTAGATTCTCTGCAAGCTCCATCTTTTTCGCTTCATACGCCTTGTAATCTCTATCACGCAGATCTTTCCAGTCTGCATATTCTGTGTAAGTGCCTATTTCCATAATCTGATGACCGTCAGGTGCGACACCGGGTTCGCTGCTGTGATGGGTCGGCATTGAAATAAAGAAGAAAGGTTTGCTGAAATCGCCAGCAGTCTGATCCTTCCAGATCTGATTCATGCTCCACTGTTCCATGTGCCAAATATTGCCATTAGTTAGATTGTACTTTTCGTAATCGAAATCCTTGAGTCCCAAATACATCATTATGTTCGATCCGGAATAGTCGTAAGCCAATTTTTTACGGTAAGACTTATTGAATTTATCGAGCCCGATTATTTGAGCCGCTTTTTGAGGGTCCATGTTACATACTATTGTTCGGGCCGCAAACTTTCTTCCTTCTTCTGTTTCAACGCCGGTGACACGATTGCCCGACGTTTCTATTTTTGTGACTTTGCTTTTGTAGAAAATATGACACCCTCGATGATCGGTAATAGATTCTGCTATTGAATCAAAGTAATACTTGTAATGTTTGGTCGGATAGTATGCGCCTGTATTGTAACCGCAAAAAAGTCCTACATACGAAAATATAGAAAGCTTCTCGGGAGGCAACATGAAGTCAGCGGCATTTGCAGAGAGCACTGCCTGCGCTTCTTTGCTCAATTTACATTCATCGTATACGTCCTGCAGGGTGCTGTTTTTGTACTTAAGCAGTGTAAAATATCGCCAACCCTTTGTGATGTATTCCCACCACCTTATTCTCTTGTCCGGAAGTCTTAGAAGTTCTTCTCGAATCTTCTGCATTATATGCACAAACTTGTTAACTTGTTCTCGATTGTCCGGATAGGCCTTTTCTATATTATCCACTAGATTCTCAAATCCGTATGGGATACCGACTATCTTTCCATCCGGCATGCTCATACGATCGTATCCGTTCGGATCGAACAATTCAAAGGTGATTTTTTTGTTAAGGCCGATTTTTTTTAAAAATTCGTAAATTCTGCCCCCTTGCCCGCTTGGCATTAGAGCCGGACCGCACCCCCAAATATAGTGTACTTGAGCGCAAAAATAGAAATCCCCCCATTTGAAAGAATGAGCGTAGCCCCCGGGAATATCATGGGCTTCGAGCATGCAAACTTTCTTGCCGGCATTCGCAAGGAGCGCTGCTGCTGTTAAAGCTGAATTACCGGTTCCGATGAAGAGATAGTCGTATTTGTAGTCGTCCATTTTTTTGACCCAGTATAAGCTGAAGAGAACAAATTTCAAAGTGTGACTGTTTTTTCTCGGAATCAGAATAATTCCACATCTTTCGTTATGCTCCTTTTATTTGAGATGCTACAATTCTTAGCGAGTACATAAATATATAGTCCAATCATACAGAAACATATTCATGCCGGATTACACAGTTACAATACCCTTCGCACTTTCACTTATTAATATAGTTTTGGGTATTTTCATTTTGTATGGCAGACGAGACTGGTCCACGCGTGTTTACGCTTTATTCGTCGTCTTCGTGGCTCTGTGGTGTTTCTCTATAGGGATGATTTTCTATTTGGAATCCAGTCCGCTCGTAATGTTTGCCATAAACCTGAACTACATAAGCGCCGTGGGTACGGTCCTTCTGTTCCTCATCTTTACTAAACTTTTTCCACGTAAAACATGGAATCTAAAAACAATTTCAATCGTATCACTGCCGATTTTTTTAATAGCGGCGCTCATACTACTTGATCCCAGCTTGATTATAAAGTCTTTTGTTTCGCGTACCGATTTTAGGATAGAGTATATGACATATGCCATATACACGTTTGTTGTGTACACATATATTCTGTCCGCCTTTTACTCCCTTTACAGCTCATATCGCGAGAGCAAAGACTATACGGAGAAAAGTCAAACCATCGTGGTTGCTCTTGGAACCACTTGCGGCTATCTCGTACTTCTTATTCCGAATATAATCCTGCCTTGGTTTCTTGACTATTCATACATCTGGATCGGACCCATTGCCAGTTTGACAATGACGACTGCCATCGGTTACGCAATGAGTAAACACCATCTGTTTGACATTAAAGTCATAGCGACTGAACTGTTTACGTTCCTGCTTTGGCTCATTTTGCTCATAAGAGTATTGACGTCCGATAGCTATGGAGATGCGCTGGTGAACGGTTTGATATTAGTATTCGCAATATTCTTCGGCATACTGCTTATTAAGAGTGTGATAAGAGAGGTGAAGAACAGGGAGAAGATTGAAGGTCTGGCCACCGAGCTTGCGGTGGCGAATGATGAACTGAACTCGGCCAATGTGCGCCTGAAAGGACTTGATAAACAAAAATCCGAATTTGTTTCCATAGCATCTCATCAGTTGAGAAGTCCTCTTACCGCGATTAAAGGATACGTTTCCATGTTACTCGAAGGAACGCCGTCATACGGAGATTTGAAGGCAGGCAAGATTACCGAAGCCGGTTATGAAGCTCTGGATCGAGTCTTTAAGTCAGCAAATGCGCTTGTTCTTATTATAGAAGACCTTTTGAATATTTCGAGGATAGAGCAGGGTAGAATGCAGTACACAATGACTGACTTTAATCTTCGGGATATGGTCAAAGAGATCGCGGACAATATGACTATTGTTGCCCGTGAGCACAAACTTGATCTCACATTCGGTTCAAACGACGATGGCAATTATACGGTGAATGCGGACTCGGGAAAGATAAGGCAGGTCATTGGAAATATTATAGACAATTCAATCAAATACACACCAAGTGGTTCTGTGAAGATATCCTTACACCACAGCGACGAAGGCTCTGTTGTGGTCGCGGTAAAAGATACCGGAATCGGCATACCGGCTAGTGTAATTGGAACGTTATTCCAGAAATTCACTCGTTCGGAGGGAGCCGGCAAAGTAAATGTTACAGGCACAGGCATAGGCCTTTACATCGCTCAAGAAATTATGAAAGCTCACGGTGGCAAAATTTGGATCGAGTCGCCCGGCGAAGGAAAAGGGTCCACATTCTTTATTGAGTTTATAAAACAAAAAACACAAATGACAGAAAACACAAAAACCACACAAAGCACCAATGTCCAAAGCTCAGACAAATTTGTTTAATAATTTATATTGTTGTTTGGTTTTTGTGCTTTGAGTTTTGTGATTTAAACATATGTATATCAAAGTGCATGTAATTCCGAAATCTAAGAAAGAGGCTTTAGAAAAGAAAAGAGAGGATAGCTTTATTGTCCGTGTTCGTGAACCGGCAGAAAGAAATCTCGCCAACGAACGAGTATGCGAGTTGATTGCGAGAGAATTTAAAGTGCAGAGGTCAAAAGTGAGAATTATAAATGGCCATGTTTCGCCTTCCAAGCTGCTTTCTATTGCGGAGTAGGACGTGGAGGGTATAATTCTCAAGGCAGTAGGCAGAATATATAAATTGTCATTATTAGAATCAATAAAACAGATGAAAATCAATGTAAAGTCGCAGAACATGGATATGACTCTGGCAATAAGCGATTATCTGAACAAGCGCTTGAATCATGTAAAAAAATTCATGGGCATTACCGATGATGCCGCCATCGTTTACGTTGAGGTCGGCAAGACATCAAAGCACCACAAGCAGGGAGATTATTTTCAGGCGGAGGCCCATCTTCACGCTTGGGGCAAAGAGTTTTCGGCAACTTCAAAACAGTCGGATCTATATTCGGCGATAGACGAAATGAAAGATGAATTAACCAGAGAAGTTAAAGAGTATAAAAACAAAAAAACAGACACGGCTAGAAAAGGGGATAGAAAGATAAAGAGCTTGCTTCTCGAAGTCAGGGGTGACAAAGAGAAAGAGACTATTGAATAGCCGGCATGCAATTTTCAAAAAGATTAATAATTTGGGTTGTATTCTTGGCCGTCGTGTCAGGCAGCTACATGGTTATAAAAATTTTCTCCGATAAGGTCGTATACGAAAGTGAAGTTCGGGCAAAACATATAATGGAGATGAATGACAAAATAGTCGACAGAATGACAAACATAAGATGGGAGAGTATGGATAGAGTGCTCTCAGATGTAATCTTTCGTACAAGTAAGGGTGAAATCACCATGGAGTTTATGCCCAATCAAGCACCGAACACAGTCGCCAACTTTTTGAAGCTTGTGAAGGATGGTTTTTATAATGGTACAAAATTCCACAGGGTTATAAAGGGTTTTATGATTCAAGGCGGAGACCCCATTACAAAGACAGACAACACATATCTATACGGCACCGGAGGCCCCGGCTATACATTCGATGACGAGATAAGCAGCCAAAAATTCAGGCCAGGGATAGTTGCAATGGCGAACTCGGGACCAAATACCAATGGCAGTCAGTTTTTTATAGTTACGGGTGATGACGTCACTTGGCTTGAAGGCAAGTACACTATTTTTGGGAGAGTGATAAAGGGTATGGATGTTGTGCGAGCCATCGAAAACGTAAAGACCGGAGAAAAAGATATGCCGACTGAACCTGTTTTTTTGAACGAAGCGACTACACGATATTAAAGGAACCCTCGAAGAAAATCTTCAAAGGACATCTCCTTTTTGCCTTCCGGCCTGACTAGAGTCGGCGTGAATCTCTTTTGTTCCATTATCGCCTTTAAAATCTGAAGTCGGATCTCCTTCCCATTTTTAGATTTTAGTATTGTAAAGGCAATCGGGGTCGGGAAGTACGCGCGGACTTTTCTTTCCGCTTTCATGTTCACTTCTTCGTCTTCAGATAGACCGAGACAAATTTCCGATTCTATAAATCCATCGGTTTTTTTTATTTTTTGAGTAAAAGTCGCCTTTGAATCGTCTTGCGGTTCGGCTTGTTCTATCGATTCTTCGAGACTTTCAAATAGTCTCGCCAGCATTTCTCCTCCAAGTTTGGACAGAGTGTTCTCTAGGTCTTTTGATGTTTCAGTCAGAGTTAGCTCGATTCTGTCCTGGGTCAGCACTTTGCCGTGGTCAATTTGATCGTCAGAGAGAATTATAGAAACTCCAGTCTCCTTGTCTCCGTTTAGAATCGCGTACTGAATAGGACTGGTCCCCCTGTGTTTAGGTAGGAGTGATTGGTGCGTGATAAGCACACCAAGGCGTGGAATTTGGAGAATTTCACTTGGAATAATTTTACCGAAATCCGAGACTAAAAAAACGTCCGCATTAAATGTACTTAACTTTTTAACGATGGATGTTAACTTTTCTGCTTGTAATGCTTCTATGCCATTTTCGTCCGCCCAAACCTTAATAGCCGGTGGAGTAAGCATGAGGTGTCTGCCGCTTGGCGCATCAGGCTTTGTGACGATCATTTTTGGAACAATTCCGTGATTTTTCAATTCGTTAAGCACACCGACTGCAAATTCTCCAGTACCAAAAAAAATAAAGTTAGTTTTTGACATTAATTTTTTCTAGATTAGTTGCTGTGTCTACAAATAGGATTCCATTCAGGTGATCTATTTCGTGCTGAAATATTTGCGCGAGTAGGCCGCTTGCACCTCTTGTAAACTTCTTACCATCTATATCTTTGGCTGAAATTGTGGCTTTTTCACTTCTTAAGATCTTGCCGAAATAACCGTCAACGCTTAGACACCCCTCGTCAAGGATTGCTTTAGAAATAGAGAGTTTCTTTATTTTTGGATTTATAAAAACCTTGTCCTCAGGAACATTAGAATCATCATTTTTACGAAAAACTTTTCCCGCCACAACAAAGATTCTCTTGGAGACACCAATTTGAGGAGCGGCGATTGCCACACCCTCCTTTTTTGTTGCCAGAATAGAACTCATTTTGTGTATGAGCTCTTTCAGTTTTTCACTACCGAATTCTTCAGGCAAAACATCATTAGCCTGAAGTCTTAGGACCGACTCATCTCTTTGTACGATTAAATCAGTATTCATTTGGAGTATTGAATGTAGTTAAAGATAGCAAAAAGTGTTGACCCAGTCTACAAAATGTTAAGCGGGTCTACTTGTACTGTGTATTCGGGAGGAAGGTTTAAAAGTATTTGCACTAGATCATCGCGGGGCCATTTATCTTGTTCTATTCTAATTAACATATTCATTTTCTTCTCCCCGCTAGTCGCTTTGGCTATAATGAATGGACTCGGGTTGTACTTGCGGAGCATTTGGACGTACTCCTCGAATTCTGCCATCTTTTTTTCTGACGCTGACACAAGACTTATCTTCACGAGGACAATAAAAGGCGGGTAGTTGAGTTTCCTTCTCTCCTCGAATTCTTGCCTGACCCATTTCGTCAGATCTCCCCTTACGAAACAGCCAAAGATAATATCATCTGCTTTTCTGGTTTGTATAGCGAGCTCTTTTCCAGCTAGCTTAATTAAACCAAGCAATATGTGTACTATCTTCTCCTTCATTCTAAAATTGGGAACCGAGAAAAGAGAATCTATGGAAGCCACCATTGTTTTAGGAATTGTATCGTGTAGATAGTAGAGTGCCATCTCTGTTCCAATCAATATTCCATTCTTTGAGACAAAACGTTCTACCAGTTTGTTTGCTTCATCGTGAGATTTAATATTTGCAGAATCAAGGATTAAAACTTCTGTTCCCGGAAACTCCGCTTTGAGCTCATGCACAACTTTTTCAACTCCGATGCCAAGCATGGAAAATCTCCAACCTCCGCAGTTTTCACACTTATCTTTTGCTTTCTCGGTGGTGAGACAGTGATGACATCTGTAAGTAAGACTGGTCGCATTCTCGTCTAACAAGTTTTTTCCCATAAGAGTAAGCGGGGTGTTGCACTTGGAACAGGAAACTATTGTTTCGCAATCTCTGCAGATGGTTATTGAAGCGAGCCCTTTTCTGGCTGTAAAAATGAACACACACTCTTTTTTTTCTACGGCTAGGCTTATTGTAGAGATTAAGCTATCGCCAACCGCTTTAACTTTAAACTCCTTCTTCTCTAATTCTTTAACTTTCTTCCTAGCGTCTATTAGATTGATTTTATCTGAACCTTGGATTCTGAACGAAAAATGAGAAAGCTTTGAATATTCACCACTCTCGACTTTTGCTATAGATTCCATGCTGAGCAAATCGTCAGCAACTATGTAATCAGCGCCAAGCTCCTCGGACAGAAATCTCGCGAAAATCCTATGATCTATAAAGGGTCTACTAATGGTCATGTATGCACTCGAATGTTCAGATTCAACTATTATACAACCGGTATCAAGGCGTGGTATCGAGAGGAAGTAGGGTGTCATCACAATAACTACCGAGTGTTCCTCCAGGACCGCATTTTTCCAGGCGTTCTTTACTTCGCGATTCGACATGGATCCATGTAGCATAAACGAATATCGTTCGATGCCTTTTGTTATATTTTTGAAATAGAATTCCACAGCCGATATGGTTGGCAAAAGAATTATCACGGACTGTTTTTTGGCAAATCGTTCTCTAATCTGTCTTTTGACTAAGGCAAGTCTGCCTGCGGCTTCATCCTGTAGGGCAAACTCTTGTCTTCTACCCGTGATGTTTTTTACTTCATCGTTTAGAGTATAATATTTTTTTGGTGAAGACATTATGAGTCTTGGAACTTGGCAGGAGATAGTCTGGCCTATATGTTGCGCGAAGTATGTCGCGCTACGGATGCACGCTTTTACGTAGGCTTCAGAGAGAAACTTTTCTGATTCAAGCTTCCCGATTTTTTTCAACTCAAAACTTTGAGTCTTGAGTTGAATCTTTTGCGATTTGGCATCTTGATTTCCAATCACAAATGCGTATATAGTCTTGTTTCTGACAGGTACTTTCAGAATAGAACCGATCGAAACATGATTTGCGCTAAAATACGTAAGTTCGTCTTTAAATATACCTCTGTCAAGCGGAATTACATTTAGGATAAACATGGGATGATTATACACAAAAATGGCTTAAAGGACCTTTTTCGTGTTTGTAGCTGAATTTGAAGGTGAGATGTATACTTCAGGTATCATGCACAAGGACAAATTTGTTGTAAAAGGACTAGATGGTAGCAGAAGCTTAAAAGGCAGAATATCCGTAAGCGGTGCAAAGAACGCTGCGTTGCAAGCCTTCGCCTTTTCTCTGCTTTTTCGAGATACTTTAAGGATTGAGAATGTTCCAGACATAGAGGATACAAAACTGATTATAGCCCTACTCCAAAGTTTAAAAGTAAGAATAGACAGAATTGCCGACCATACCTTTGACGTGACGCCACCAAACAAATTAGGAAGCGAAATGTCGCATGAACTCTCGAGAAGGATGCGTGCTTCCGTGGTGTTGACCGGTCCCATACTTGCACGCACTGGTAGGGTGATTTTTCCACACCCCGGAGGTTGTGTTATAGGCAATAGACCGATAGATGTTTTCTTGAACGCATACAAGAAAATGGGGGCTAATTGTAAAGAAAGTGCGGAAAATTACAATATAAAGGCTTATAATAGCAAGTTGTCTGGCACAGATATTTTTTTGCGGGTACCAAGTGTTACCGGAACACAGACTATTATGATGGCGGCTATTTTAGCCAAAGGTAAGACCGTAATTAAAAACGCGGCACTCGAACCGGAGACTGAACATTTCGCAAATTTCTTAAATGATTGCGGAGCCAAGATATCAGGTGCGGGCACGTCCGGGATTACCATAATAGGAGATGGGTTATTAATAGCAGACGGAAAGAGCTATGTGGTTCCGCCGGACAGAGTTGAAGCGGGGAGTTTCTTAATATTAGCGGCTCTTGCCGGCAAAGATGTACTTATAGAGAATTGTGATCCAAGCCATATTGAGGCGCTTACCGAGTCACTCAAGGATTCAGGAGTGAATATGGAAATAAAACAAGGCAGCATTAGAATCAAGTCCACAGACAAAATCTATAAAGCTGTTGAAATAAAGACTCATGAATATCCAGGATTCCCGACTGATCTTCAGGCACCAATGGTTGTATTCTTAACACAGGCAGTAGGTGAGTCACTGGTGTTCGAGACAATTTTTGAAGGTCGACTCAATTACACTGAACAACTTACTCGTATGGGAGCCGATATTAAAATGTGGGATACACATAGGGTTACAACGAAAGGTCCTACTAAACTGCATGGCAAAGAGCTCGAGAGTCCGGACATAAGGGCGGGTCTCGCTTTTCTTCTTGCCGGTATAATTGCAAAAGGTGAGTCAGTTATACATAATGCCTACTATATAGATCGAGGATACGAAAATATCGAAAAGCGTTTATTGGCCTTAGGAGTTCAAATTCAACGGATTACAGAATGACTTAAATGATTTTTTTTGCACCAAAAATTGGGATAGATTTAGGAACAGCAAATACGCTTGTTTTTGTACCCGGAAAGGGGATTGTCCTCGATGAACCATCTGTTGTTGCGGTTTCGGAATATGGAAATAAGATTCTGGCGGTCGGAGCGGCGGCTAAGGAGATGATTGGCAAGACACCCGATGGTATTATTGCATATCGGCCAATGAAGGATGGAGTTATTGCTGATTATAGAGTAACCGAAGCGATGCTCCGTTACTATATATCAAAATCACTCGGTCGATGGCATTTCATGAAGCCTGAAGTGATGATATCCGTCCCTGCAGGAATTACCTCAACCGAACGTAGGGCCGTAATAGAAGCGGCGATTAAGGCTGGAGCCAGAAGCGCGTATGTAGTGAAGGAGCCAGTACTTGCGGCGATAGGAGCCGGTATACCAATTCAAGAAGCGCGTGGGCATATGATTGCCGATATCGGCGGCGGTACCACCGACGTGGCGGTGATATCACTTGGAGGTATTGTTGCTTCGACGTCCGTCAAATGTGCTGGCAACAAAATGGATGATGCAATTATGGATTATGTTAAAAAGACATTTAATCTTGCTATAGGTGACAAGGTCGCGGAAGGTATAAAGATAAAGATTGGATCAGCCACGGTTATCGAAGACGAATTGTCTACCATTATAAAGGGCAGAGACATGCTTACAGGATTACCAAGAACATCAAACATAACTTCAAACGAAATTGCTAAAGCGCTTGATAACGAACTTCGTATTATGATAAAGGCAATGAAGGACGTTCTTGAACTGACACCACCTGAACTAGCAGCCGACATTATAGATCAAGGCATCATAATGACAGGCGGATCTTCACAATTGCGTAATTTTCCGGAGCTTGTACAGAGGCGCACCGGCGTGAAGGCGGTGCTTGCAGATGAAGCGATTTTTTGCGTTGCAAAAGGGACAGGTGTAGCGCTTGAGCATATGGATACTTACAAGCGGAGTATAATGTCGAAAAAGCATTGATTTATTTAGTGAATCGATTCACGGATGTATTTAAACCAAATGCATAAATCAATCGAACAGATTAAAAGTCACCACGAAAGAGGCGAGTTGCATCACGCCTATTTGATTGAAGGTGACGGAGAAGTGTTTCGGGAAGATCTACTTAATTTAATCGAAAAAATACTTGAGTCTCCGATCCATGGAAATCCTGATTTTTGGCAACACAAGACCACCTTGTTTGGCATAGACAACAGCCATGAATTGCATACGCGCCAGTCTCGCATGGCATTCGGGAAGCGAAAATGTTTTTTGATCGAAGCCGGTTCCTTTTCTGTTGATGCCGAGAATGCTCTGCTTAAAACATTGGAGGATCCGACTCCGTTTAATCATTTTTTTATAATTTTCAGATCCAAGGATTTATTGTTGCCGACCCTGCTCTCGAGAATGTACATTCTCGAGGATGAATCCACTCTGTGGAATAATGAAGCAGCCGGATTTTTGGCGAGCGACGTGTCCGAGCGCCTAAAATATATCGAAAAATTTTTCTCAAAAAAGACGAGTTCCACCGAAGAGAAGAGAGAAATCAAGAGAAGATTTTCCGTTTTTTTGTCGGATATTCTTAAGGAATTGCATAGGCGTATGCCTCTCGATGGGAAAAACTATGAAGTATACACAGCTTTTAATAAAGTTAAAAAATATGCCGATGATTCCGGCGCTGCGTCCGAGCTCGTTGGAGAGTTTGTTGCGCTCGCGCTTCCGATGATTGATTTCAATACGAATAAATCTCTGTTATAATTATAAATGAGAGGATATAAGTGAAAAATATGGCATACAATTTCAACCAAACAAAAGAGGGTGTGAAAAAAGTAAATGAATGGCTGGTAAGGGAGCTAGGAACTATAAGAACAGGTCGGGCCACTCCGGCGCTTCTTGATGGTGTAATGGTCGATTCCTACGGTTCAAAAACCCAGATTACTCATGTCGCCGCCATAAGCATTGAGGACGCGAAAACTCTGCGCGTGACTCCTTGGGATAAGTCTCAAATCAAGTCCATAGAAACAGCCATTGCGGCATCCAATTTGGGAGTGTCATCCATTCCCGATGCTTCTGGTGTCAGGGTTATTTGTCCTGACGTAACCGCAGACAGGCGAAAAGTTTTACTTAAACTCATAAACGAAAAAACAGAGGAAGCCAAAGTTTCGCTCCGAGGCGAACGTGAAAAGACCTGGAACGATATCCAAAAGAGAGAGAAGGAGGGCGAGATGAGCGAGGATGATAAATTCAAGTGTAAGGACGAGTTGCAAAAAATGATTGACGAAGGGCAGAGACAGTTGCTTGCAATATCAGAAAAGAAACAGCACGAAATTGAAAACTAGGTTGTAGTGAGTAGGAAATACGGATCCTACTTTATACAACCTACAACCTAATTTATGTCCATAATCATCTTCATACTAATTCTAATAGTCCTTATACTCGCACACGAGTTCGGGCATTTTATTGTGGCTAAAGCGTTCGGAATTCGCGTCGATGAATTCGGGATAGGTTTTCCGCCCAAAATATGGGGCAAAAAATTCGGAGAAACGGAATATACCGTAAACTGGATTCCATTCGGTGGATTTGTGAAAATCTTCGGAGAGGATATTGAAGACGAGGAGGTGTTGGCGCAAAAGAAATCAATAAGCGAGGGCGTTAAGAGCAGAAACTTTTACTTCAAACCGGCGTTGGTCAAAGGCGCCGTGATGTTTGCTGGTGTTTTTTTCAACTTCCTTCTGGCTTGGGTACTTTTTTCCATCGGTTACATGTCGGGTCTGCCTGTCCCGGTGGATCAGCTTCAGGTTGGACAAGTAGCGCAAAATGTGAAGCTTACTATAGTCGGAGTCGCCCCAGATTCCGTTGCTCTGAGAGCGGGCATTAAAGCAGGCGACACCATAAGCGCCGTATCTAAGGGAAACGAGCATGCTACACTGCTGACTCCTGACAGTGTAAGGGATTTTATCGCCAAAAACAGGGGACAAGAGCTTAAATTTTTAATCACGAGTAGTTTCGAACAAAAGGTCGTTTCGGTCACTCCGGAATTTGATACTTCGCTCGGGCGTCCAATCGTCGGCATTTCCATGGACACTATCGGCACATTGCAGTTAGGATTTTTCGAGGCAGTGTACGAAGGCGGCAGAATGTCCCTCTATGTACTCAAAGCGACGGCTCTCGGTTTTTATAATCTGATAAAAAACGCAATAATGGGCGCAGGTAATTTTGCCGACGTTTCCGGTCCTATTGGAATTGTAAAGATCGTTGGAGACGCCGCTAAGTTCGGTTTCACCTATCTGCTCGGACTCACTGCTGTAATATCAATCAATCTTACGGTGTTGAATTTGCTTCCCGTGCCTGCGCTCGATGGCGGCAGAATCTTGTTTCTAATCATTGAGAAAATTAAACGATCGCCCATCAAAGTTAGGACTGCCAACTTGGTTAACACCATAGGTTTTTACGCCCTAATTCTCCTCATGCTCGTCGTAACGATTAACGATATCTTTAAACTTTTCCGCTAGATTGCCAAAAGCGCAGAGACAGAGTAGTCTTTCTCTGGTCTGTTCTATATATTTACTGCCGTCGCTCTATCTACTTTGAAAGGAGGCATCATCGTGTCGCAGTATAAACTCAATGCACTGAAGCTTGCGAACATTCGTAAGTCCAGGGATGATGTGAGGCGCCTCCGGGATGGCATGCGTTTCGTTATAACTCTGGAGGGTGGACAGGTGGACAATCTCTTTGAGTCCACCGAGTATAGAATAATCCAGAACTATCACTATATCGGCAACGGCATCGCGGTGCTGGGCCCGGCTCTTGTCCACGGTGTGTTTATCCCCGATGCCCTACTCTGCGAGATAAGTCTTTCGCGCGGGTCGCTATACGCGACAGCAGAAAGACAGACAGAAAGGCCTAATTTGCGTTCTGGTCGGCGACTGAAAAGGAGCCGCTATCTGAAGGAACGTCGGCGGATTCGCAAACTCGAACCGGAGGAACTGCATCTGCTGTGGCCCACTCTCGAAGCTGTGAATTACGAAATGTACTTTTAACAAAAATTGACGCATACTAGAAAGGCACCCGATGAGGGTGCCTTTCTTTCACACATGTATCCACAAATTCTAACCAACCTACAAAAGATTGTCACATATATCACACACAAA
>JACRKE010000004.1 GCA_016215335.1 Candidatus Vogelbacteria bacterium
CTATCGGGGACGAATTGCTTCAGTTGCCGAGACCGAAGACGGGGTGAAGTTCAGTTTCTCTTGGCTAGCCAAGAACCGTGGCGGGCCGATGGGTTCAGTGAAGCCCATGTCTCTCGAGTGGGATGTCGTCACTCCAAGTAGGGATTATGCCATAAGCCGTGACCTCGTCGCAGTTTCCGACGTCGGTGCCGGGCGTGTGGCCATCAACTCAATGCTGACGGGAGAGCTCGCAGTTTTCTTTCTCTCCGACGGCTCGGCAATGAACCCAGAGCACATTCACGGCCTCGATCCTATCCTTGCTTCCGAACAGCGCATGCGTCACGAGCAGTGGGAGGCAAGTAGGTAGTTCGAGGAATTTCCAGCGAGTACATTTTGGGCCGGAACGGATGGGGGCCATCCGTTCCGGCCCCTATTCGTATCTGAAATATTTTAATACAAAAAAAGTTTGAGGGCCCCGCCGTGGCGGGGCCCTGATGAATGTGCTCAGTCCCGTTCTAGTCTGTTACCACTGCCCATCCCAGTGAGTGTGGAGCTTGGGATCGACCATATGGCCCTCGGGGCCGACTACGATCTGAACCAGTCCAGATTTGTCAGCATGTTCCTTGGGTTCGAACGGCGGCGATCCCTTGGGCGGAATCACCCAGAAGTACCCGCGGACTGTTCCGCCATGCTCTACAAATGGTTGGAAGGTGTCTGTCATGACACCGATCGCGCCATTTGGTTGATTCGGGTTGTCGTTCACGTTCACCAAGGTGCTATCTTTGGGTATTTCGTCCTTACTGACTCGGCGTGCTTGCGTCCAGTCCATTCTGCTCACTCCTTCCACTGTCTAGAACGTAGTTCACTTTCGGCGGGATAACCCAGAAAGTAGAGATGCCTTCGAGGCCGGTTCCCTCGATCGCGAATTTCTTGGTCACGATTCCCGTGGCCCCTATAGGCTTCTCACGAGGAATCCAGATGCTAACGAGTTCGCTGTTACTCGGAATCTCCGCTTCCTCCATTCTTCGAACATTTTTCCAATCCATGCTCTAGCTACCTCCGGTTAATATGTTGGTCACACTTAAGTAGTTTGTACAATCCAGCGCTTAATCTAGCATCCTATGTAAGTGGACACAATGACGTTACGTTGTCGACTTAATCACAGCTATTTTGACATTATCTTTGATACAATTGTATTCATGGATAAGATAAATAAAGGCAGTACAATTTATGATTACTTGGTGCAGGCGGTGAGATCAGGTAGGACAGAACAGGCGAAAAAAGATTTGTTAAGTTCCGGGTACATGCTCGATTCTGTCGAGGCTGCGCTTAAAGAAATTGGAGTCGAGCTAGCACCTGAATCTCAAGTTCAGGTTTCTTCTGTCGCACCTGCTCCCACACTTACTGAAAATACTGAAGTAACCGCAGAAGTTGTTCAGCCTACAGCACAAACTGGAAAAACCTTACCAAACTCTTATGCCGAAGTTTCCACTCCAAAACCAATTGAACCTATTGCGACACAAGTAGTGCCAGAAGTGCCCACAGCGCCCGTGAAAGTTGCACCGACTGCGCCTGTCGGTGCCCCACTTCAGCCACTACCACCCTTACCTTCAAAGCCAAAAAACCACGGCTTTCTCAAATTCCTAGCAATACTAATAGTAGTTTTAATTGTACTTATTATTGGCATAGGCGGAGCATCTTATTATGTGTACGGATGGTTTATTCCTCCGATCATAGAAAAATACGTGCCTGCTTGGATTGGGGGCACTGAATATTCACGAGAAGAACTTTTTCCGGCGATGTTCGAACATTTTTCCGACATTAAGTCCTCTTCATTCGTGTGGACGGCAAGTTTCCGCGCCGAGCCATACCTAGATGCTCCGCGCGTGCCGGAGATAAAATATGACAAACTGAATGCAGACAAGGAAATTTATGCGAGAGATGTGCAAAATATAAACGACCTTCGCACTATACTCTACGCGCTTGAATCAAGAAATCGGTACAAGTCTCCCTTTCCCGTTTCTCTCGGTTCTCTTAATTTGAAACTCAAAAACGCCCAAGCATTTTCATACACTAAAGTTGGTACGGGTTTTTTGCTAAAACTAAACATCGAGAGCGACGCGGCAAAATATGCTTTAGAAAAATTATCCCCTAAACTTTTTGCAATTGGTTCGAATACAATATCTCTCACAGAGAAAAACTTGAGCGATTATATTTATCTGCAGGGAGAGATTCAAAGACCTTCCCTCCTCGCGATGATTGACTCACAAAAAGAGGCCTTGGGACTTCTTTCTAAGGAAGTTAAGGGCTCTGTTGGATTTGAAGGTGCCATGGACATAAATGCCATGAAGTTGAGTACTACCACTCTTCCCGATGGATGGCTTAAAATCATAGGTGATCTGGCACTCGGAGATTCCACGTATAATGTAGACGTGGAGGGAATTTCCAAAGACAATGTTTTGTTCGGAAGAATAAACAAAATGCCGAGTATTCCATTCTTTGGTTTTGATTTGAGTACCATAAAGGGTAAGTGGATCCAGGTTCCGTCATCTGATTTGAACTCTTCCTCGATTTCAGCTCTTGGCGTCACCCCTTATGCAAGTGAATACAATGAAATCGCTCGAAACAAAGCACTTACAGAAGAACAATCATTGGAAATATTCAAAAAAGCCATGGAAAGTGGCTTACTTAGGGCGACATTCATCACAGTAGAACCGTCAAATGAAGGTAGGCTGTACAAATATTTAGTTGCGGTAGATGCTAAAAATCTGGCAGATTTTTATGAAAACATAAGTAAAAAGATTGAGCAGAAGTACAGAGACAAAGCACTATTCAAATACGATAAAACCACGAGTGAATTCATGAAGAGCGATGCATATTTGAATGCAATGAAGTATCTAAACCAGGCAATAAAATTGAATGTCTGGATTGACCCTGAGTCAGCGCAGTTTAGAAAGATGACGCTGGTTTATAAGGCTGCTGCGCCGGAAAATTACCCAAAGGCGGACTTGCAGGCCGTATTTGAGACTTCCTACTCTATTGCCAATGTGAATCAGAAGCAGGATATCGAAACGCCCGAAAACTTTATTACGACCGAAGAGGTGGAGAGACTTATAAGTGGCAAAACCGTCGAACAGTTCGAAATGGATAAACAGAGCTACGCCGTACTATCTGTGAGGAAAACGTTGGCCGGTTATCGTGAGAGCGGTAGACCTTTTCCCTTTATGCTCGCAGAGCTCACTGAAGATTTTCCAACTACAACTGTAAAATCAAATTTAACGTACCATTATTTGGATCCATACGGTGTTGGTCCGCTTAAGGAGATTCCGAATGACAGGTACACGAAGCTACCATTTATATACTCATCTACTGGCGAAGATTACAGGCTTCAGTATCAGATGAGACTTCCGAAGGACACAGGCGACACAAGTTCCGCAAACAGTTATGATAACTATTCATCTTCGTATTTAAACGGTCAGTTTGTTGAGGGCCTTAATACTGCCACTTCAAAGACAATGTCCGAAGAAGTGGCTAAATCACAAAAAAACAAATCAAAAACCCGCTAGTAGATTATTCTAGTTTCCAGTTTCAATATTCCAGATTCCGTTCAAGCTACTCTTGTACCATCTCAATATAGGCCACCGGGTTGTTTGCGTCCGTTTCAAGCGAGCGCTTGATTCTTTCGTTTAAGGGATAACTTAGCGATGTTTCAGCTTCCTTCTTCGCGCACCATTCCCATTTTTCAAAAGATTTCTCGTCCAGTTTGAGCTGTTCAAGTTGCTCACCTGTAAGTTTGCCTGCGTGGAAAATAAGATGAAGCGATTCATATCGAGTGCCTTCGTCCGATCTGCGCAGGCTATGGCTCACGCCGATAAGCCGTGGTGGTAGAATGTCAATCCCTGTCTCTTCTTTCACTTTGCGCATGCAGCCGTTCTTTGGCGATTCGAAATCGCGAAGCGGTCCCCCTGGAACCAGCCAGCCGTCGAGCATTGTCGGTTTAATCAGAAGTATCTCGCCCTTGTCGTTTTCAATCACACAAGCAGTTCCCACTGTTTTCTTTGGAAGCAGATCGATTTGTGAAATCTTTGGCATGTATTTTGTTTCAAGACGTAAGAGTTAAGAGATATGAGTTAAGAGTAAATCAGTTTGGACATTATTTTTTCTTAACTCTAGACTCTTGCCTCTTAACTCTGGCCTTACGGCCTTCGGCCGTAAGGCCTCGGTGGTCCAATGTGTGGCGGTCTCGGCGGCGGCATGCTACCGGGTGGAGGGGGTACTACCCCCTTGTTTTTGGCGAAATCAGGGTCCGCCTGTCTAATCGAGAGATTTATCCTGCCTCTTTCGTCAACTTCTTTAATAATTACCGGCACTTTCTCCGCTTCTTTTACTACATCAGTTACCAGATTCACGCGAAATGGAGCCAATTCCGAAATGTGTACGAGGCCTTCGGTGCCGGGCCCGATACTTACAAAAGCCCCAAAATCAAGAATACGAGTCACGATACCCATGAATTTTTCACCCACTTTGTATTCGTGTGTAATGCCTCGAATTGTTTCAGCCGCGCTTCTCACCCCTTCTAGTTTGCCGCAAATTGTAACTTTACCGTCTTGTTCAATATCAATTGTGGTCCCTGTTGATTTCGTCATCTCCTGGATAATCTTGCCACCGGGACCGATTACTCCGCCTATTTTGTCTTGCGGTATTGTGAACGAGATTATTCTTGGCGCGCTTGGTTGCAGATCGGTTCTTGGTGCTGGAATCGCAGCTTCTATTACATCCAATATTTGAAGACGAGCCTTCTTCGCATCCGCTAGAGCTTCTATGAGTATTTCAAGTGGGATTCCGTCTATCTTCACGTCCATCTGGATTGCTGTAATACCCTCCCTCGTGCCTGCAACTTTGAAATCCATGTCCCCATGATGATCTTCCGGCCCCTGAATGTCGGTGAGCACTTTGTAACCTTTGTCTGTCTGCATGAGCCCCATCGCGATTCCAGCCGTCGGCCTCTTAATCGGCACACCTCCATCCATTAGTGCCACAGTGCTTGCGCAGACTGAAGCCATCGAGGTTGAACCGTTTGATGCGAGCGACTCCGAAACAATTCTGATTGTATAAGGGAATTCATCTCTTGAAGGAAGGGTTGCCATAAGTGCCCGCTCTGCAAGCGCTCCGTGTCCTACCGCTCGTCTGTTCACGCCACCCATTCTGCCTGTTTCGCCTGACGAAAACGGAGGGAAATTGTAATGATGCATGAAATATCTTCGTTCCTGCACTTCCGCGCCCTCAATCAGTTGTGAATCCTTGGGGCCACCTAGAGTAAGCACAGAGAGTACATGTGTCCCGCCTCGATAAAACAGTCCGCAACCGTGCACAATGCCCGTAAGTACTCCTGCGTCGGCCGAAATCTTGCGAAGTTCATCCATTTTGCGCCCGTCCGGCCGTCTATTGTTATTTACAGCTTCATCATGAATAAGATTATTTACCGCATCCTCATAGATGTCGCACGCGTCGTTGTTATTCTTTGCCTCTGGAAATTTTTCTTTGAAAAGCTTAAGCCATTCGTCTTTCAGGTCGTTGATGCTGTAATTTCCGGGAATGCCGGCCATTGTTGCTCCTGACAACCTCGCTAAAATTTCTGCATTAAATAGGTCTTTAATCTCCTTTGTATCACTGCTTGTGTCTACAACCGCTTTCGGTTTTCCAATTTCGCTCACTATCGTTTTTTGCCAATCTTCAAGTTTTTTAATGGCTTCAAGCCCGATTTCGAGTGCCTGCTTTGCTACGTCTTCACTTACTTCGTAGGCTCCGGCCTCGATCATGTTCACATTTCCACCCTTACCGCAGATCGTCATGTCCATGAGCGCGCCCTCGCGTTCTGTGTGTCCCGGATTTATTAGAAATGTTCCATCTGTCTTTTGTGCTACGCGAACGGCACCCACGGGTCCACCCCAAGGGATGTCGGAGGTGCCTAGTGCGAGCGAGGCGCCGAGAATCCCGAGTATGTCAGGATCATTTTCGTCATCAATCGAGAGCGTTGTCACAATGACCTGGACCTCATTTCGTATTTTTTGATTGAAGAGCGGTCTGATTGTTCTGTCTACCACTCTGCCGGAGAGTATTGCCTCTTCTGTCGGTCTTCCTTCACGGCGAATAAACTGTCCGCCGAGAATTCTCCCGGAAGCGTAGAACTTTTCTTCGTAGTCTACTACTAGCGGGAAGAAATCAATCCCCTCCCGTTTATTCGACGACATTACCGCCGTAGCGAGCACGGCAGTATCCCCAAGTTTAAGTATTACAGAACCGTTCGTCTGGTCGGCCATGTCTGTAAAGATGGCTGTCAGCTTTTTACCCTCAATTTCGAGGGAGAATTCTCTTTTTTGCATAATTTTTCTTGGATGACTGTTCACGTATCGGATAAACATAACGATCAGGGTTTGCGCAAAGATCAATAAAATCATCCGCAACCTCACGCAATTTGGAAGAAGTACTTTTGCCAAAAGAGATTACTTCCACCTGCACTCCTGTTTGCAAGTATTCCACAAGGGGGACAAAATCGCCATCGCCCGAGACAATCACGACAGCATCCAGTCGAGGCGCGAGTTTGATAGTATCCACAGCGAGGCCGACATCCCAGTCGGCTTTCTTTGCTCCACCGTAAAAGATTTGAAGATCCTTAGTTTTGGTTTCTATGCCGAGCTTGCCTAAGGCCTCAAAAAAAGTCTTCTCATCGCCTGATTCCGTGGTAATTACATACGCAACGGCGCGAATAAGCTGTCTTCCAGCCACAGCATCTTCCATAATCGCCCCAAAGTTTACTCGTGAATTGTACAAATTCCTGGCGCTGTGATACAAGTTCTGGGTATCTATGAAAACCCCTACTCTCTGATTTGGATGCTTAATTATACTCATTAAAATAGCAGTGGGTAGTTTGTAGTGAGTAGTTTGTAGAAATCCAAACCTCCACTAATTACTAAATACTTACTACTTCCTGCAGGTTACTATTATTAAAATGTGAAAAGTGTCTACTCTTAACCCTTACATCTTACCTCTTAACTCTTCAAATAACAAAAATGGCCATGAGGCCATTTTTGTTATTTGAGTCCAATTTTCTTCATGACCTTCTCGTACTGAGTCGGGCTGTTCTTCTGCATATATTTCAAATGTGATCGTCTGTCTGCCACCATCTGTAGTAATCCGCGCCTCGAATGACTGTCTTTTTTGTTTTTCTTTAAGTGTTTTGTAAGTTCGGCAATTCTAACGGAGAGAATTCCAATCTGCGCGGCTGAAGAACCGGTGTCTTTGTCGTGAAGCTGGACCTTGCTAATTGCCTCACTTTTTTTCTTTTTCGATAACATAGTGGCTAAATGATAACATTTTGGCCATAAATATGCAAATAAAAGACTATCCACCGCTCGCATCCCATAAATACTTGCCTAAAATAAAGCCCTTTGATACTATAAATAATAGAAAAGGATCAAATTGAAAACTCATTCGACCTTCCTCGTTTTGCTCGCCTGCGTCAAAAGCGCCGCGAGTTGCGTCAAAAGCGCCTAAAAATGAGGAAATCTCAAAGCTGTGAATTACGAAACTAATTTTCCGTCGGTTTTGCGGCCATCACTAAAATCTCTCAGCCGTCTGAGTTTTTGAATCGTCACATCACACACAACACACGAAAGAAACGAGAATCGGTTTACACTAACACAAATGAAA
>JACRKE010000029.1 GCA_016215335.1 Candidatus Vogelbacteria bacterium
GCGAGCGGGGGAACTGGAAGGTGGTCGAAAAATACGTTGCAGAACAAGGAAAGCCGATGTCAGACCTGCGACAATTATCATTATACGATGGCAGACCTCCGCTCATACCGCGGGGCTCTGCCCCGCGGTAGTTGATTTTTCTAATTCAAAATAACTAAAAATATGGGAAATTTCAACAGAGATAATAGGGGTGGTGATAGAGGAGGATTCCGAGGAGGTAATAGAGGATTTGGTGGAGATCGTGGTGGACGAGGCGGTTTTGATAAACCAACAATGCACAAGGCGACTTGTGCCGATTGTGAGAAGACCTGCGAAGTGCCTTTCAGGCCGACAGGCGATAGGCCAGTTTATTGCAGTGATTGCTTCGGAGGCCATAGAGATGATGCTCCATCAGGCGGAGATAGGGGAGCCAGAGGTGGTATTTTTGACAGACCAAGACCAACTCGCGATTTCAACGCACCAGCTCCAGTACGATTCGACAAGAACGCAGAACTGCTTGAGAAGATTGGTGTGAAGCTCGACAAGATTATCTCACTTTTAAGCGGTGAAAAAAGAGGAGTAGAAGTCGCTTCAGCGGTAGCAAGGGCAAAAGAAGATGTAATTGAGATTGTGGCAAAGCCCAAAGTTTCAAAAAAGAAACTCCTTCCGGTGAAGAAATAAAGGGGATTGCATCAAACTTTTTCTCTGTTTTGTCTCAAGTAACGAGGATCAGGCGGTATGAGGCCTATTTTTTCGAGTCGCGCTTGTATGCCTCCTTTACGTCTGCCCATCTGTTTTGCAATTTCTCTTATTTTTACTTTTCTCCCGAACAATTCTTTTAATTGCTTTTCCTGCTCCTCGTCCCATTTGCGAAAGGCGTTTGCGTGCTTTTCTCGAATTTCGACAAGAGTCTTCTTGCTTTGAACCCCTGTCCGAGGTCTCGCCTCGGACAGGGGTTTTTCGACATATTTCTTGCCACCGGATGCTGTGACAAAGTTATCATGCATTTTTTCGAGCTCATCTGGTTTTAACTTAGAGAACTCTTCTTCCGCGTCTTCTGAACTTGCTCGAAAAGATTCATCTTTTGCGAAAACTTCAGGGTGGACTTTAAACGCTTGTGGATTCCATCCAAGAATATGAATTCCATCAAGTCTGCGCACTCGTGAGAGCGCCACATACCCTTGGCCGTACTCGAACACTTGTCTTAGGTCCATGACAGCCGCGTCCATACTCATGCCCTGGCTTTTATGCACCGTGATAGCCCAGGCGAGCCGCAGGGGGATTTGAGTAAGACTGGCTTTGATCTTCCCGTTCTCTTCGATTGACCAACCCATCATTGGGGCGACTTCGATTTTCTGACCGGACTTTATTTTAACTACCGGATTGCCACTCGGTACGGCAAACGATTCAACAACCCCGAGTGTTCCATTTACAAAACCGTCTTTCGGCTTGTTCTTTGTAAACATTACTTCCGCGCCGATTTTGAGTGTGAGAAGTTCGGGAGAGAGGCATCCTTTTTTAAGAGTGGCAACAATATGCTCTTTGCCCGTTGTAACCATTTTGTATTTTCGTTCCGCCGAGGGTATTTTCCGTAACGTATTCTCGTTTACAGCGTCTACATTCAAATTGTGCGTGTAAAGTTTTGGTATCCCTGTCGGTAGCCTGTCCGCCGTCACTTTACGTTTACCCAGATGTTCAAGATGGCCTTCTTCAAATTCGTTTCTTCTGATTGCCGAAAGCAGTTGTAAAAATTCAGGGTCGTCTTGGCGGTGTTGCTCTGTGAGATAGCAGACCATCGGGCTCGCGGCTTCCCATGCGGGAGATGCGAAGGCGAAACGCGGAGGAGCTTTGGCTTCCTCGTCGAGAACAATCTCTGCACCCCAGAGACTTTCTTGATTGACGTAATTATCTTTTTTCTGCACCGCCTCGTATCTGACTATCGGAGGAAGTTGAAAAAAGTCACCGACAAAAACGATTTGCATACCCCCGAAAGCTTCAGATGAATCTTTAATTTCTCGACACACTTGATCCACCATTGTAAGAGTCTCTGGACCTAGCATAGACACTTCGTCTATAATGAGAACTTTTGCGCGAGAAATTCTTTTGACCAGATATTCGGTCGATGCTAGTTTGTCGAGATCGTAATGATTGAGTTTGGGACGGATTCCAATGCCGCTCCATGAGTGTATTGTCATGCCGGAGAGATGTGTAGCCGCGATGCCTGTCGAAGCTGTCACTGCCGTATCCACTCCGCATCGTCTTAAATACAAAATGTATTCGTTTATAGTGTGCGTCTTGCCGGCTCCCGGTTCTCCTGTGAGGAAAACATTTGCGCCGGTTTTGAGAATATCGAGTGCTTGTGCCTGATTCATGTGAAGATTGTAGCACAGGCGCAAGCGTTGCGGAGGAGTCTAAAAAGTGTCATATTTGTCGTAGAGTTGGGTCATCACAATACTGAAGACTGTGTATGCTGGAGGTTACCGCATGAATCAATTGAGATGGGGTTATTTAGTCCTTGCATTTATCTGCGCGCTGTTGGCCATTTCAGGTAAGCTTCTCGAATGGCCGGCCGGCACGAATTGGGTATGCGTCTTGGTCATTGGTTTCATCTCGGCATCTATGGGACTTCTGCTACCATTCAGATTCTCCGGCTTTGGAGTTTCGATAGGAATTTCCAAGGCTAGTGATTCATTGAATGTGGAAGGTCGCTCACCTCATCCAGTGACGGACTATCTGCGAGACAAGACGTTCGGTCAGAAGGTCGAGCTTTTGGATCAGCTCGCGCAGGAACAGAAGAAGGTGACTGGAGTCCGCGTGGGTATCACATTCGCGTCGCAGGAAGACGCGCCAAGTTGCGCCGACTGCGGTAGCATCATGGTACGTCAACCGACCTGCTTCAAGTGCCTGAACTGCGGATCAACTGCTGGCCACACGAGTCTGCCAATGAAGTTGAGGGTTTACATTACCCCAACCATTCACCGTGATTCAGTTTTAGACAACTGCGCAGGACTCAGGAAGCTTCTGCGTGATCAGAACGTCGAGCTGGATTACATGAATTGGAATGGAGACCTCGACAACCTGCCTGAGAATAGCAGTTTTCCCTGTGCGGTCCGAGCAACCATGAGTCAAAACTTCATGTCGTGTACGTGGAAAGAGCTCGGCAAGTTCTGCGTCGATCACGGCTACCTCGGATTCTACGACGACATCGCCGTAGGAGTCGACGGGGATACCTCCAAGCACAACCTGCTCGAGGAGATGAAAAAGTTCCTCAAAAAAAACAGGCCTGCGTAAATGCACGACAACTATGGAGAGTGACAACATGAGAACTCTTAGGATTGAACTCGATCCCGAGGCTGGTGCAGTCATGGTCTGCACTGTTCTATCTATGGCGGTGGTCATAGCTCTGATCGTCACCAAGGATGCACATTCGCTCCGGGGCCTTTTTGCCCCATCAATGATCTACTGCGGTCACCGCGACTGGTTCTCTAGCTGATTGAAGTAGGGATTAGCTACAATCACCCCATCGGAATAGTCGCAAGTGCGCTATTCCGATGGGGTACCCAACAAAGTCGATCACATCAAGTGTGGCCGTTTTTGTTGGGCAATCATTTCTAAGATTTTAAAACAGAGGGAGGGAGACATAGGGGCCCATGTAACGACTCCACTCAATCTTAACAGCATCACGATGGTGTTGTTATTTAAGGTTAAATTTATTTTAAATTGTCGTTTGACAACAGCGCAAAAGTATGTAGAATACATAGAGACAGAACCGGCCCGCAACTGAGTAATTTACTACTAAGGAGGAATTGGCACGTGTTAAACTCAGAACAAATCAGCAGGATCCACAGGGCAGCGAAGTTGATTGAAGAGGAGGGGAGTGAGGGTCTTCTAAGCGCAAGTGTGATAGTGGGCGAGGGTGTCGCTACTGCGTTACTCATATCTCACTTGAGACGTTCTCTTGGATCGATGGATACCTATCCGGCTAGACCCGAGATTGAGCAGGAGACTAATGCCATACTCGACTCGCTCAGAATTGCGGACTTCATCCCTCCGGCAAAAGTCGACTTGACTGCTTCGAGGGCAGTAGTATTTGAGCAGAGTGGAAGAGTGCTTCTGCTCGAGCACGATGCACCCGGGCAGCCGGAGGATGCCAGTGAGCTTAACTTGTCGATACTCTTCGACGGATGTGAACTCGTCGACGCTAAGGCAGGATTGCCTCCGTACGTCGAGCTCTACCAGTTCCTCGGATTGAACCATCTGCAGAAGGCGATGCGTGATCTGGTGTTGATTGCCTTCGACCCGAGTGCTGATGCAGAATTGAGGCTCGAGGCCGCGAATGAATTCGACGAGATTGTCGGTGCCTCTGAAATGCGCGACAAGGTCGAAAAGTACATCGTGGATGCGGTGTTCGTTCCTCAGTTCCTCGCCATGGTCGACTTAGCAAACACGCCCCGTGTGGGTTTGCTCGCGAAGTTGATCGACGAGCATGTACAACTGTAGCAGTTTCTGGGGACCTAGGGACGAACAATACAAGTACATTCACTAGGCCCACATGGCGCGCGCTTGCGCGCGCCATGTGGGCCACCCAACAAAGTCGATCACGCCAAGGCGTGGCCGTTTTTGTTGGTAAAACATCTTTGTTTTAGGCCACTTTTTTGTGTAGTTGACACGATTAGACAATGGTGTTACACTATAACACAGAAACGGCGTGTGTCCGTTCTCAAGCTCCTCGACATTTTGGAGGTTTGAAGTGAAGCAGATTTGCATTGTCATCATCCTTGCCCTCGGATTGAACAGCGCTGCCTTCGGCGGCGATGACCTTTTTCGGGGCCTGCTCGGCGCGGCAGTTATCGTGGGTACGGTGGATGCTATGAAGCACCACAGGCCTGTCTACGGGTCCGGCTACGGCTACAGTGGTTACGGTGGTGGCTTCAACGGCCACATGCCGTGGACGCCGAGCTACGGCTATGCGCCTCGGCGCCACCGCCGTTACGTTCAGCCGATGCCGTCGACGTACCGCGAGTACGTCCCACGGAGGCAGTTCTTGGGCGGGTGCGAGGACGGATATGATAGTGGACCTGTACTTGTCCCGGTTCGCTACCGGAGGGTGGTAACACCGTGCTACAGGTACGGTGAGGTTGTCGCCGAGCGCATCCAGTACATTCCGGTTTATCGCTAGAGCTGAGCAGGCTCGAGCAAAGGAGGTGTAGAAATGCACTTCACAACAGGTCCTCCGAAATAAAGGCAGGTGAGCGGTCGCCTACAAGTACCGCTCAAACCAAAACAGCAGCACCTCGGTGGTGCTGTTTTGTTTATAAAATTATTCACATACTTTGCAATTTTGCCTGTTACACTCTGAATTACCCGATTCTATTGTTTGGGCGGTGTTACCATTTTATATATTGAGTCAATAAGCGGAATACTGGCCGCTACTTCTGCCGGCCTTGCGGTCAAGGCGGAGTTTGTAAGATAGACTTTTAAGATACTGACTGCTATAAATCACTTAGAAGGTCATTACGAATCAGAAACCTACAAGGGAGGCGATAGACAGTGACAAAATTCGACTTCATGTTCGTGCTTACCTGCTCGAACGAGAAAAGGCCTCATCTGCACCTCGTCTCGGAAGGTGTATTTGACGTCTGCATTGCAGGAGTTGGTGGCCAGACGAGCGGCGCGTATTTCATCGAGATGCTCCGATGCCTTCGCCTCATCGACGAAGAAGGCAAGGCCACGCTATACGCGAGTGTGCAGTACGGAAATCTGCCAAGGAATGAATTCGTGGAGAGTTCTGTACTGCTCTCGATTCGAAGCTCATTTACTGCAACACTCATCCAGCAGTTTGCGAGATCAATACTTGCTGCGATAGGTAACTCAATTTTCTACATCCCTATCGAATCTTTCGGACGAGGAGTTGGGAAATTACCTGCGAGTGGTCTTTTGTTTGATCACTACTTCAGGCCGACTTTCATAAGGTCTGTGGGACAACTTGAACAGGAGCTGACAAGACTCATAGATGATGAAAAGCTAAATGACTATCCGGAAAACCTTGTTACTTCAAAAAGAGAGTATGGATACTACCTCGGAGTGGCCCGAACCTACGGCTTACCAGAAAAGAGTAGAACCGCAAGCCATACGAATTGGTGGTTTCGGCTTTTCAGACCGTCAGCAGTAGGCAAGGCTGAATTGCAGGGTTACTGGATTGAGCGGCCCGATGGTTTTGCTTCGGTCGGATTCTCACAGGTCTCTGCACTTGCAAAGATCGACTGGTGCGAACCCATGAGCCTTCTAATGCGACCAGGCGTGCCAAATCTTCGCAAGCTCATTAGGAGCTTTAATGAGTCAGAGTTGTCGTTGTTGGATAATGTGGGCATTGTACCGTTGCAGCTCACTTTCGGTTTCTCTGGCATAGTGGAGACGAGAGATGGTGTACCCGTTCGCTCCTTCATTCTTATGCCAAATGGTGAGACACTGGCGGAATTCGATTATTTCAATGGCACTTACGCAAGCGACGACGAAGCAATATTCGAAGAGCTCAAAAGCTTCGACACAAAAGCAGTCGCGCTGCCTGCAGAGGACGAGAGAGAGGAGAGTATTCCGGTTGAACCGGATGTGCATGGGGCCGTCTCCGATGCTCCGAGTACCTATCCTCTGAAACACGAATCGGTTGTAGGGGACGAGCTTGCTACGAACTCCGCCGAAGTAGCCAAGGCCATGATTGGTATCAACCCAAACAAGCCGGAACAAGAAAGTGAGCCTGACTCAGACGACATGCGTGAGATGTCTGAAGATTCGGCTGATGCACACATAGAGCTTGCTTCAGGTAACGAGGATGAAGATCCTGAAGTTGAGTCTGAAGAAGAGGCCAACTCCGATGACGAGTCTGATGAAGGTGGCAGTTCGGGTCCTCCTAATTGAAGTTTAGATTCGATCTAAAAGCCGCTGCGCCCACTAGTGGGCGCAGCGGCTGAATTTATCTAAAAAATTATATACAGGTTTTGCGGTGCAACTTTTATAAAAATTTGCTATAACGTTCATCGGAGTAGGAGTTTCTTTATATGCTAGCCATCACGACAAGAGAGAGGAGGCCCCAATGGGGTGCGAGTGCAGTTGCAAAAAACGGAAGGAACACGACAGTTCGGTCATGTTCAATTTCACCCGAGTAGTGGGTGAACTTCGCCAGAAACTGAAGGACGAATTCATGTGTGCCAAGTGTATTCGACTCGAAGGGTACTGGTGTACTAAGCATCAGGAAGTCACGACTGGATACGTGGGTATCGGCAATGCTTGTGCCAAGTGCGTCGATGAGCTCGCTGAAGAAGCATTTGCAGAGCAAGCGTTCGCCATCGACGACATCGCGCACGAACTGCCCGAGCGAGAGAGACTTCGTGTTCAGAAGCATCTCGGCAGGCGGGGGACTCCTGCGAATGCGATTCAGACCTACATAGCGAGGCGGGCGGCGAGTACTGGCGTCTCGATTGAGGGACTGCTCAAGCATGTCCTTGTGACCAAATCGGCAGACGCGATTCTACCCCTTGGCTGTGAGGTGCCCAAGAAACAACCGGTCGCTACGCTCCGTTTGTTGCCGGAGTAGATGGAACAACATTATTGGCCTTGATAGAGGAAGGCCCGAAGACATTGCAGTTATCTGCGAGTCATCCTCTTTCAAGCAAAGAACATGTCCGAAAGACGTGTTTTTTGTTTATATAAATTTAGCGATACTCTATGAAGAATAACACTATGCTATAATTTTTTTATGGTCATGAGTGATTCAGTAGTGAAAACATTTGTTGCATGGATAAAGGTAAAGATCAAAGCGCACTTGTCAGAGCGTACTCAATTTTTTAGAGAGGGAGAAATCTGGTGGGTCCACCTAGGGTACAATGTCGGATGTGAATCAAATGGTAAGAACAATAATTTTGAAAGGCCAATATTGGTTATCAAGAAATTCAACAGAGATTCATTTTGGGGTATACCTATGTCAACACAGATCAAAGCGGGTGCATATTATTATACTTTTTCGCTGCAGGAACGTCGGTACTGCTTAAATTTGTCGCAATTGAGATTGCTTAGTTCAAGAAGAATGCTTCGAAATATTGATGTATTGACCAGTGCGGACATGATCTCTGTTCGACAACGTATACGGGGATTTTTCTAAAAATACGGAACCGCCTTGCGGCGGTTCCTCGGTTCTCCATGGCTGGAGCATAATAGGTACATTATATAGACGTTCACGGCAATGTCAAACTTACAAAAGACATCTGCTTTCAATAACTAAGCAGACTTATTATGAGTGTACACATTACCAAATACTACACCGCCATTGACATTTATGTTAAAATACATTATTGTACGAGATAGAGGATCGTTCCACTAAGGTAATCATTCACGGACTACAGGAGGCAAGAGGTGCAATACACTAGGTTTGTTGAGGACAATAGAAGCGAACTCGGCAAGATGATGAAGGTCGCACTCGACCTCGCGCATCTGCTCGAGCATGATGCGCTCAACATCACTGAGGAAGAGAAGAAGTCGTACATGCTCTCAGAGACGGTCGGTGAGCGTGAGAAGCTTTTCAATGCATTTTGTTCAGTACTCGCGCATGCTGGTCTCGAAATGCCGCCGCTCGAACGAGTGCTCTGGGAGAGCTTCCTTCCGAAAGTCGCGAAGGAAGATTTCGAGAAGAGTCTGGCTGATAAGGCTTCGAATGAGGTTCGAGCATTCCAGACGAAAGTGCTTCAACTCCTCAGGGGCAAGCGTGGTCAGGCGGCACGGGCGTCTCGAGCCATCCTCGAAGTTCTTGCGATGTTTCCATGCTGGAGTGACGTGTCGGGGCTGAAGAAGGATACAATCGAAGCCAAGCTCATGTCGCTCATGGTTGACGGTCTCGGCCTCGACCCGATTCGGCCGGATTATTCCAAAATGTCTCAACCGAGGTCGTGGGACGATGGGCCATCGCGTACAGTGAGATTTGTTATCTTCGATGACAGAAAGTCAGACCTCATGAAGACCGCGCTTGCTCTCGTCGGCATTCCGAATGTCATAATCGAACCTGTTCAGTACAAGATTGGAGACGCGTATCGCAAGTCAGAAGGTGATTCCGGTCAGCTAGAGCTGGTGAGCGCCGCCAATCAGATTCTCGTCCGTGAGCCTCAAGTGATTTTCATGGACGAGGGGCTCATCAAGATCGAGGGTTTCGACCTCGTCCCTGTTCTCGAGAGTATGGTGGAGGCACGCGGGCAGAAGATCATCTGCATCCCGAACTCGGGTGGTGCTGCAGAGAAGCTAATTGCCGCCTGTCACGGATGGGATAATTTCAAAAAGGGCGAGGGAAGAGGTGTCCTGGAATACATCATCTCAGCCATCGATCGAATGTCCTGACCCACCAAGAGCCTTCGTCGAGACCAAGTCAGAATCTCAAATTCCCGCCGTGGGCCACTTGTGGTCCACGGCGGTTTCCTATTTTGCACGATACTTAAATTACTATTTGCTATCGTAACTATTTTATAAACGCGACCGCGTTTATAAAATAGTTACGATAGCGTGTAAGATTTATTTAGATGATATTGCATCATGAAAATTTTGGAACGAAATATCCCCCGCGGCCGGTGATGCGTTGGCCGCGGGGGAATGGAATGACCTGATTACCTATGATTATTATTGTGAATTGCCGAGGTGCTACCGGCGGCGGCTGTCGTCGCTGTCGTCGCGCTCGCTCGAGTGACCGTTGGTGAGCAGGCCATCGAGCTTGGTGCCCTTGAGCACGTTGCTCACGACATCACTCACGCTCTTGCCGCCCAGGATGGCCAAGGGTGCCATCGATTCCAAGGCTGACTTGAGGGCCAACTTGTCGCCGAACGTTTGCATCGCAGCGATGAGGCCGGGCGAGATTGCCCCGGCCTGCGCCTTGAAGCTGTGAATTACGAAATGTACTTTTAACAAAAATTGACGCATACTAGAAAGGCACCCGATGAGGGTGCCTTTCTTTCACACATGTATCCACAAATTCTAACCAACCTACAAAAGATTGTCACATATATCACACACAAA
>JACRKE010000032.1 GCA_016215335.1 Candidatus Vogelbacteria bacterium
AATTTGTGTGTGATATATGTGACAATCTTTTGTAGGTTGGTTAGAATTTGTGGATACATGTGTGAAAGAAAGGCACCCTCATCGGGTGCCTTTCTAGTATGCGTCAATTTTTGTTAAAAGTACATTTCGTAATTCACAGCGGTAAGGACAAAAAAACAATCTGCGCTGCAGTATATTCCCCTATTTCCTGTAGCGAAGGAGAAGATCGCGTTCTTGTTTCCGAAGGAGCTTCATCCTGCGGGCCCACCTACGTCTGTAAGCCGAAAAAGGACGACGACAAGAAGTTACCCATGCCAATCGTTGACTCTCGATTGCTCGAGAAAAAAGCCCCGAACGGACTTGTTATTCTAAGGAGCATATATCCTGAAAAAGGAACCGTGGGAATGCCTTTGAAAATAACAGGTAGCGGCTTTACCAAAACAAACAACACTATTGTCTTCGACAATGGCTACACCCTGCATGTGCCATCTTCAGATTTAACTACAATTAATTTCAATGTTCCGGAAGATCGCGCCCCTCTCTGTACCATGACTAACCCACAATGTTTGCTACCTGCTCCCTACAATCCAGTCACCTCGGGCGAATACAAGATTTATGTGGGCAATGCAAATGGATGGAGTGATGGAATGCGCTTCACGGTGATTAAGCAAGAGGATCTGAAGGAAGATCCCTACCAAGCGGTCTACAACGATTCAATCTGTAAGGAAATGGGCAACAGACTAATGGGCTGTCATCTCATGTCCGAAAATCCGGCGGTACGTTTTGACGGCAGTATGATGAAGTACTTGTATATCGGTACCTCGATCGTGCGCTCATGCGCGACAGAGCCAGTGACCGGCTGCAGTAGAACAGAATACGACTACCATAGGACGTCCTCAAAAACAAGTACGAGCACAATGATAACTGCCACTTCGACGACAGAAAACACAACTACCACGGATGTGCCGACCTGTATGTCGTGGCAGTATTTGAGCGGTAACACCTGCGTTGCTCGTTCCACTACAGATGGCAACGCGAGCGCTCGTGCCTTTCGTGGCGGTCTTTACTTCTCGTCAGCCTGGATGGACTGTATGGAACGTCTGGGGAGCGGCACCGACATGCGTCGCGTACAAGAATTCTTAAACACCAGTACCTATCCTTATCCATGGAACAGTTTGACCGCCAAAGGTCAGGGGGACACCGGCACGTGTGAACGTGAGGCGGGCTGGAATTGGAACGAGACTACGACTGCAAGCTCCACCACGAGTAACAATAACAACTGGTCCTCACACACCTGGCGCTTTAAAGATGACAGTACTCCTTGGTCGTACATCTTGAATCGCACGGATGCCGAGTACACGAATTTCATTTCTGGAATCGACACTGTAGCGCGTGATGGATATTTCAACGGCTGGAAATCGGATGCGGGCAATAGCACCGCCGCAAATTGGCAGAATTTCGGTATTCCCATCATCTCCTTGACCCCAACGCAGACAGTGAGAACCGGCTGTTCAGATGAACTCAAGGCCCTGCTCGGCACAGGTTGTCACAATATGGGCAATGCTTACTTTGATAGCCCCATGAATCGCTACGTAATGCCAGGCACTACTGTGGTAAAAAACTGTTCAAGTGATAATATCCAAGGCTGTACCACAACTGGTGGTGGATCTGGTAACACCACAAGTACTGGGTCTTCTGGCTCTGGCTCCTCATCAAGCACAGGAGGAAGTACATGGTCATCAAGCAATCAGCGCGAGCAGGTCTGGAACTCGCTTGGACTTAGGTCTTGGGTCCGTTCAGACACGGATCAAAGCAGAGTGGACTCCTTAAAAGCCGCGTGTGCAAGTGTCTCCTCGGGATCAAACATCTGGCAATCCGGCGCGGGTGATTATGCTAATTCAGATTTTGGTATGCCTGATCCGACCAAGTGTAGCGCCGCATCCGCTTGTGCTTCCGGTACATACTACAACGGAAGCTCCTGCGCAGCGGGTAGTGGCTCCGGTTATTCGAGTGGCAGTGGGTCGTGGACTTCCGGATCGGGTTCAAGTTCAGGAGCGTGGTCAAGTTGTACATCAGGTCAGTATTGGAACGGAAACGCTTGCGTTGCCGGTAGCTACTCCACCGATCCGGCCACAGGCTGTGCTCAAGCCGGAGGTACATGGCAAGGTGGAAGCAACTACTGTCAGATGCCGAATAGCGGCGGTAGCAGTTGGTCATCCGGTTCCGGATCAAGCTGCGGCTCGGGTCAGTACTGGAACGGTTCAGCCTGTGTGGCAACTTCACCCTCGGATACTCCTTCCACGAGCTGTGGTAGCGGTTACTACTGGAACGGTTCAAGTTGTCAAGCAAATACTACTTCTGGAAGTGCGACTAGTTGCGGAAGCGGTCAGTATTGGAACGGTTCAGCTTGTATAAGTTCATCAAGCGGTAGCACTTCTGGTTCTTCAAACTACTCATCAGATCCGGCGACTGCATGCGGACAAGCTGGAGGGACATGGAACAGTTCGACATCATACTGTCAGATGCCAGGAACTAGTGGAGGTACTTCCGGAAGTACGAGCGTGAGGAACGCAGGCCTTTCCCAACTAGCAAACATACTTTATCTTCTCCAGGAGATGGTGAAAAAACTACCTAGATAAAATCACTTATCCTACACCCGATGTAGCATAATAAAGGATAATCTGTAATAGTAGTGTAGCGCATCATGATACGCCCTATCACATTTTGTGCTGGTGAATATTACCATATTTATCATCGAGGCAATCTCAAGCAGCCTATATTTTTTGATGACTCCGATCGGTGGCGATTTATTACTCTCCTAATGCTTCTTCAATCGCTCGAAGAGATTCCGAATCTGCATGCTATTGTGCCGGAATTTAAAAAACTTGTTATTCAAGGTAATCTCGATTCCCCTAACGCCTCACAACAACTAAGAGGACTCTTACTTAGTGTCCGAGAAAACACGAAAGCTAATCTAATAAACCTTACCTTGATGCCGAATCATTTTCACCTAACTCTTGGAGCGCAAACAGACAATGCAATTTCAAGATACATGCAAAGAGCATTAAACTCCCATACGAAATATATGAACGCTAAATACGAAAGAACGGGACACCTCTTTCAGGGACCCTTTGGAGCAAAACATGTAAGTAGTAATGACCAACTATTGCATTTGTCATGCTACATTCATCGCAATCAACACGAATTGCCAGAGTGGAGAGGAAAAGAAAAAGAGTATCCTTGGTCAACTTATAAAGATTATTGCGGCACAAACCGATGGGGACACCTTCTTCAAAATAAAATCATTCTAGATCAATTTGACTCTCCTAAGGACTACGAAATGCACCTAGAAGACAGCGCGGCCAAACTATCAGAAGATGAATGGTTAGAACTGTAAAATATCCTTCACCATGCTACATCAGGTGTAGCATTAGTGGACCAGCGGATACTTGTTTGGTAGCCTCCATGCTCGCCTGGTTCGGCTATTTTCTCAAGGTGGTGCTGTCGCGCAGAAAAAAGGTAGGTGGTCCCGTCAAACGATACTTCTTCCAGATTTTCTTCGCCTATTCGATAACCAGTGCGTTCCAAGAGCTCTCGCTCTGCCGCCGCTCGTGCTGTCTCTCCATCTTCGATTGCCCCTCCTGGAATGCCCCAGGATTTCGCTCGCAGAAAGAAGTGCTCGAGTAATGCTCCCCTTTCGTTCGTGATCTTAATTTTGACAAATTTTTGCTTCGACATCATTACTCATAATCTGGTTGTTCTCTGATCAGTTAACAGATTATTTAACACGCACATATATTGACTTGCTAACCGGCTTACCATCAGGAGAAACGGAAGAGATTTCGAGTTCGTTATTTCGTAACACGTACTTGAAATTAATTTTAAGTTGTCCTACTGCGAGAACAATCTGGTCACCTTTTACGGTTATCGGGCCGGGAGCATTGTCGCAGGCGAATGCGCCGTTAATCACAGTGCCAGATAGACACATCTTATTGTCAGCCGTAAAGCTCACATACTCTCCGTCACCCTTCAATCTTTTCACGATCGGAGTTTCTTTAAGCGGACCACCGGCGAAAACCTTGTAATCTCTGACCAGTTTCCATTTTCCGGCAAGTCCTACACCATTAGACGTTTTCGCCGGCAAAATAATCTTTGATGACTTGCCCGGAGTTGGAACCACCGATGCCTTGTTTGCAGTTGCTTTGCCATTGAGCGCAATGGTAACCGAAGCGCCGGCCAAGAGCTTTTCTTCATTTCCTCCGACTTTCTTCCAGTAGGTTGTCCCTTCGAGCGCGGTGATGGTAGTCCCGAGTTTCTTATCGTGAGCGACCTTCATAGAGCTACCGCGAATGCTTGCGATTGCCGCCGGGGTTACAACCGAGAAATCGGAACGCATTGAGGTCGGTCGTTTTTCCTTCACTTCAAGCGTAACATCGCCGATGCGCAAGTTCATTCTCGTTCTTTGCAGATTGTTTTCATTGAGAAACTCATCCACTCGCAACTGGGTAAGCTGTCCGACACTCACCGTTCCGTAAGGCAACTTTAGAACTGCGCTCCCATAGGCCCCAGTGCCGATGAAATCACCGTACTTCAGTGTTGTACCTTTTGTCCACGGCCTGAATGTTTTGCCGCCATCAGTGCTTACCTCCACTTCGCCTTTTATATTTAAGGCTTCGGCCCGGATGGATGGCAAAGCGTTTTTCACCGGGGCCGCTTTCGGCTTAACAGCCGGCTTCTGGACTACCGGCGGTTTCGACGGGTTGTTTTTTGCTCGAATGGCATCCTTGCAAGCGTTATTGGCCGCGTTGCAAGCCTTCCACGCCAGATTCGACGGTGTCCCGTTTTTAGTGATCAAACCGGCCATTTTTTGCGCCGCGTCATTACAAGCAACAAGCGCCGGATAGCAAGCGTCGTCCGCCGCATCGGCAAATGATACTTGCGGTGACCCCGCAAGCGCAAATCCGAAAATAGCAACAAGCGCCGTGACTAACAAATATTTTGTATACATATTTACAATAAGTAAATGTTTAATTCTCGAAATTTTTATTAGCCTTCAACCGGCTCGACCGGCTCGTTAGCGCTAGTAACGGCGGCGCGCAGTAATCCGAACGTCTCTTTCAAAGGGTCAGGGAAAGTGTAGGCCGAACTTTCTAAAACTGGCCTAATATGAGCACCGAACGCGGCAACCTCCGTCCGTACCGCCTCGTTTGAGAGATATGGCGAGACGATTTCATAATAAGTCGCCAGTTTGTCCGCAAAAGCACCTCCATTCATTCCAGTTCGTGGATCGTGCAGAAAATTTTGCAACTGATCAAACTCGTAAAGGATTTTACCGGTTGCGTCAGTGACATACGGGACTATTTCAGCCTCACTCTTCGGTTTACGTGACAGATAATAATCAAGTGGAACCTCTACGCCGTAACGAGGAGTAAAGTTGGCTGTCCCTGAAGCGCCTAAAGACGAACCGGATTTTTCTTGTTCTGCAGACATGTTTTATAAATATGATTTCAAACTTGCTAATACCGTAAGTATAACATCCAAGAAAGAATCCGGACAGGATACTACTCGCCAGATAGAACTACGAGAAGACCCTACTGCAATAAACTACAGTTGTAGGAATTGGAACCGTAATAGTTGTATGAGCCATGGCTCAAGTTTGTACAGTTAAGACTGAAATTCTGGGGCTTATAATGGTTACCGCTGTAACTTGCTGTCGTATAGTAAGGATAAATGTAAGGATAGTTGCTTAGCGAGTAACTTGCTAGAGCCGGCGGGTTATAAACAAACTGCCTCGTGTATGTGGCGGATGAAGGATAGTAGATGGAGGTGATCATCTGCGGGGAGGCGTAAATGGAATTCGGGTACGATGTTTGGGTATACGGATAACTGTAACTTGCAACGCCCGCAGGCATATAGCTGTAGCCGTTGTAATTACTTCCCATGCCAGTATATGTTTGAGTAGGATAGTTATAATTAGGATTCGCGTATGCGTACTGGCTTACATACTGATTAGAAACGGTATTAGCATAATTGTATGATGAACCAGTTTGACTATAATTTTGATAGCCAGCGTAACCATAAGAGTAACTGGTGTTGTTATAGTTATTGTTGTGACTATTCTGATACTGATAAGAACTGTTAGAAATGACAACAACCACGCCGTAAGCGCCGAATGAAGTGTCGCGATAGTAGTAAACTCCGGGTGTCCCGAATGTATATTGGAAGGTGTTACCTGAATACAGTATACCGCTATTGAAATAATCGTCATTCGAAACTACAGAATGGTAGTGAACGTCATTATTGATCCAGAGGACAGAAGTACCGGCTTGAATAGTGACGTAACGAGGAGAGAAAGTGTCGTTTACGATTGAAACCGTGGTAATCTGTGAATCCGCAATTACAAAAGTGGAACCGTAAAGGATCGCGGATGCCGCAAGTACACCAAACATTACAAATACTGTTTTTTTCATATTGTTAAACCAGTGGTTGTTTAGTGAATATTACGAGATAGTATACACGCGCTTAGGAAACGCGCGAGACTTGCCAAAATCCCTACTTGTTGCGAGTTTTTAGAGGTAGCGTATGATTGCTTTATGACTTCCGCTCGACCCAAAGCGACGGATGAAGCGCTCATACTGGAGGCTAAAGCCGACCCAAGAGCTTTTTCACATATATACGATAAGTATTCTAGAAAAATATACAACTATTTCTTATACAGAACGGGATTTGACAAAGAATTATCTGAGGATCTAACCCAAGAAACTTTTGTAAAAGCCTTTACTCATTTAGATAGCTACAAGCCGCGTGGATTTCCATATATTACATATCTTCTGACTATCGCCCACAACGATCTTGTGAATAGTTATAGAAATTCAAGAACATTTTCGCTCGAAGATTCGACTGATGGCGAAAATATTCCGGACGAAGCGCTAGACGACGCAGAGAACAGGAATGATGCTGAAATGCTTTGGAAATCAATCGAGTCATTGCCGAGAAATGAGAAAGATATACTGCTGTTGCGCTACAGAAAAGAGCTTCCGATAAAAGACATAGCGCACATTGTTCGTAAAAGTGAAAACGCAGTGAAGCTCTTGGTCAGAAAGATTTTAAAAAAACTTAAGTGCAACGAACAGTTACTTGAAGTGGTGAGATTTACAGATTTTAGTAAGCCAAAGAAGAAGGCAAATTTCATTAACCCATAGCGAATCAAATTAATTATCCCTATTTAATCCTATGGTTTGCACCATTTTGGTGAAGAGGCTTCCTTTAAATACCAGCTTAAGTATTGGGCTAGTTTATCTGTATTCGACGAATCAAGTAGATAGCTAAGATGCCAAGCGTCCATTGGGGGCGAGAAGGAACCAACTGTAAGAGGCTGTCGGGCATCAGCAATTTCTGATGGAGTCATTCTATCTTTGCCTGCATCCTTTACACTTGCATAATTACCAATCGGTGGCGGCACCTTTACTGGTCCAAACTCTTCTTCTATCCATTCGTAATAGATGCGAAAAAGACCATAGCACGAAGTTTTAGACGCACATTTCTCCCGAGTAAAGTAAATATACACCTGCACCCCATTCGTTATTTTATCCATTAGCGCTCTATTTTCCGCAAATTCCTCGCCAAGCATCCTGAAAAGTTTCGCCGAATTTTTAAGTGTATAACCCACAGCTTTAGTATATGGATCGACGCCACCGGGCTTTACCATAAGGTCAATCGTTCCGAGGGCAATTTTTTCCTTCGACCATCCTTCTGGGTCTTCTCCGTATCTTACTACTACAATTTTTGTCACCTGAAAATTTCTACATTCGCCCAATTTACAAGTATCCGGACATGCCCATGATGTCACACTGTCAGTGACGCTAAAAAGGATCAAAATTCCACTACCAATAATGGCAATGCCCACTATGGCCACTGCTAGCTTACCGCCCCTCTTCATGCCAATCCCACAACTGATACAAGTTCCCAAAAGAGCAAGGCCAACGAACACAATGATTGCATTTCTAAATGGAGCCCTGTTAGTCTTAGGTAAATTGTCTTCTGAAATTACTTGTACGGAGTCGTAGGCCCAAGGTTTTGCAGACTCAACTAATGGTTTGGTCTGTGTTTTTTTTACTACTTCTATTGGGACAGAAGAAGCAGATGCGCCACCAAATGTAACTGTTACAACATCTTTTGGTGTCGAATCTACCCCAACCTGAAAATCGATCTTAGGCGCTGTCTCTAACTTTTGGGGTAAGATTTTATTTTCGATATTTGTATCTGAATTAGATTTATACTCAACACCAATTCCGACTTTTGACTTCCCGTCAAGATCTAAGACTTTGATAAGCAGGTGTGGAGGTGGATTGAATGCATCTTTGAGATACAATGCTACGCATGTTTTAATACCCTCCTTCAAGGGCGTACTGCCCTGGCAACGCACTGAACTTGCGGTTGTCACACATTTCCAATCTCCCTTAGACCAACCTTCCTGATTTAAATTAATGAGGACCGAATTTGGAGGCGGTAATGAGACACGGTTCTCAGCAAGTGGTATCTCGATGCCGTAAAATGACTGTCCATAAAGCTGTGAATTACGAAACTAATTTTCCGTCGGTTTTGCGGCCATCACTAAAATCTCTCAGCCGTCTGAGTTTTTGAATCGTCACATCACACACAACACACGAAAGAAACGAGAATCGGTTTACACTAACACAAATG
>JACRKE010000033.1 GCA_016215335.1 Candidatus Vogelbacteria bacterium
CAAGTCGGGTTGGCAACAGACCACCTCTGGAAAGACAACTATGGACAGAGAGGAAAACATAGGCAATTGTCCGCATTGCACTAGGATCATCTTCAAAGATGCCATTTTCAATTCCGAGGCCTCATTCTCCACGCGTTGCCCTCACTGCAACAAAGCCGTAAGAGTAATCATCAAACACAAAGTTGAGATCACACTTATAGCGGTAACAGATGAACGCAAGCCAAAGAAAGGTCCCGGGCCCGGCATCGTTGTAGTAATCCTTGCGCTTTATCTGCCGACCATCATTCACCATGTGATGAGCCACGCAGACGATATAATCGATATTCTGACATAACCAAGCACCTTGAGAACCGAAAACAAAAAGGAGCTACGTTGTTAGCCCCTTTTTGCCATTTGTTTGCCCCCGCAACAAACTCTATTGACAAACGCAACCGAGTTGCGTTATCATTATAATATGCATGAATCAAGCCATATTTTGAAAGGTCTTAAAGACCAGGGACATAAATTTACCAAAGTACGCAAGCTGGTATTGGATTTGCTTATAAAAAGTCCTAAACCTCTTTCGTCCCCCGATATTCAGAAGGCTTTCTTGGCGAGAAAGATGCCGGTCAACAAAACCACGATTTATCGGGAATTGGCTTTTTTGAAAGGCCAAGGCGTAATTCGGGAACTACAGTTCGGCGACAATACCATGCGATACGAAGTTACGCCCGATAATCATCATCACCATATCGTTTGTATAAACTGCGATAAAATCGAGGACGTAATTTTAGAAAAAGATTTAGATATGGAGGAAAAAGCAATCGCTCAAATAAAGAATTTCAAAATCCTTAATCACTCATTAGAATTTTACGGTATCTGCGAAAGATGCCAATAAGAATTTATTAACTTACAAAGTAAAAAATAAAAGTTATGAATAAAAAGTTTTTAGGTATTACCGTTTTTGTCACTATTTTAATTGTCGGAAGCATTTTGCTCTCTTCAAGACAAAATACTTCGCAAAATACATTACAAGTTACTGCGAGTTTTTACCCACTGGCTGAACTCACTCGACAAGTAGGGGGAGACAAAGTTGTTGTGATCACCTTAGTTCCTACGGGGACTGAACCCCATGACTATAACCCAACTCCTCAGGAACGCGTTGGCTTAGAACGATCAAAAATCTTCATATATAACGGGGCTGGTTTTGAGCCATGGGTGGATCGTATTCTCCCTGATCTAAGGAGTGTCAAGCTAATCGACGCAAGCAAGAACATTCAAAATATCCAACTGCTTCCTGCAATTCCAAAAGAAGGGGAAGCTGATAAGCAAGTGTTATATGATCCGCACTTTTGGCTTGATCCGGTACTCATGCAACAAATAAGCAACGCGATAGCTCAAAAACTAGCTGAGGCCGATCCCGCAAATAGTTTTTATTATCAAGAAAATGCCACCCGGTACAATGAAAAACTTTCCAATTTAGACGATCAGTTTCGCCAGGGTCTTTCCAGTTGCCAAAAAAAAGATGCTGTGACTTCCCATGCGGCTTTTGCTTATCTTGCTAAACGTTATGGATTTATTCAGATACCTATAGCAGGACTTTCTGAAGAAGAGCCATCGCCAGCACGTCTTGCGGAGGTATCGCAATTAGCCAAAGAAAAAAATATCAAATACATATTTTTCGAAACCTTAGTCAGCCCAAAACTATCGGAGACGATAGCCCAAGAAGTGGGCGCAAAAACTCTAGTGCTTAATCCTATTGAAGGGATTACTCAAGAAGAAAAACAGCAAGGAGAAAATTATATTACTCTTATGGAGAACAACCTAATAAACCTTAAAATTGCTCTAGATTGCCTATGAAAGATGGAGCATTAATACAAATTAATGATTTGAGTTTTTCCTATAATCAGAATCTGGCACTTGAGCGCATCAATCTAAACATCAAGCGAGGTGATTTTGTCGGTATCATCGGTCCGAATGGTAGTGGTAAAACCACATTGCTCAAAATAATGCTGGGTCTACTAAAACCGCAGAGTGGCAGTGTGTTGTTGTTTGGACAAAAAATATCCGAGCTTAACGAGTGGCATAAGATCGGCTATGTACCACAGAAAGTTACATCATTAGAGGTTAGATTTCCTGTTACCGTAGAAGAAGTTGTGAGTATGGGCAGGACTGGGCAATCGCGATTCTTCTTTGCATTTAACAGGGTCGATAAAGGCGCGATAGATGAAGCTCTAAAAGTTGTAGGGATGGAGAATTATAAACACCGTCTGATTACTGAGCTTTCTGGCGGTCAACAGCAAAGGGTGTTTATTGCCAGAGCGTTGGCTTCCAAGCCGGAGCTCCTTATTTTGGATGAGCCAACCGTTGGGGTTGACCTCGAAGCACAGAGTAAGTTTTACGAATTACTCAAAGAGCTTAACCAAACTTTCAGGCTAACATTGGTTCTTGTTTCCCATGATATCGATGTCATAGCAAGTGAAGTAAAAACTTTAGCCTGCTTAAACCGTTCGTTGGTATATCACGGCACGCCAAAAGAATTCATCAAAGAAGATTATTTGAAAAGGCTTTATGGCAAAGATGTCCGTTTTATTTTGCATGGGCATTAAATAATTTTATGCTGGAGATATTTCAATACAGTTTCATGATACGAGCATTTATTGCCGGTTTAGTAATCGGCAGTATTGCTCCACTCCTCGGCAATTTTTTGGTAATGCGAAGGTATTCCCTTATTGCTGACACACTCGCGCATGTTGCCTTGGCAGGAGTAGCTATTGGTCTTCTCGTAGGGGTCTATCCTCTGATCCCTGCTATTATCATAACCGTCATAACATCAGTCGTCGTTGAAAGACTCCGTACAGACATGAGGATCTCCGGCGAAACAGTACTTGCTATGTTTCTACCGGCAGGACTATCAATCGCCCTTGTGCTCATCAGTTTTGCTAATGGAGTTAACGTTAATTTATTTGGTTATCTGTTCGGTAGTATTTCAACAGTAACCCAAACAGATTTATGGTTAATTTTAGGTCTTGGTACAATCACCATCTCTGTTATTGCCCTATTATATAAACAGCTTTTGTATGCTTCATTTGATTACGAAAGCGCCAGAATAAGTGGAATACCTGTAAGAATGGTCAATACTATCCTTATAATCTTAACTGCTGTCATCGTGTCATTGGCTATACGAGTCGTGGGAGTATTACTCGTAGGCGCGCTTATGGTGATTCCCGTGGTGACAGCGACGCGGATAGGAAAAAGTTTTAAGCATACTGTTATTTTATCTATCGGTTTTGCACTGCTGTCTGTAATCACCGGATTGTTTCTCGCATACTACATAAATCTTCCTGCAGGTGCCGCCATAGTTTTGTCTTCTCTCTTTCTTTTTGGGTTGATTGCCATACTGCCAAAAGGCAGAGGTACAGCGAGTTAATTACTTTTGCCGTGTTTGCCAGCTGTTTGCCCCTGTGGCGAGCTTCCCACAGGGAGTTAGAGCTCCGTACCTATTAACCGTGATGATGCCCGATATGGCCACCATCTGAGCGTAAAGAATCCCTTGACTCATTTAATGCGACTCCGTTTCCTTTGAATAATGTCACTGCCACCAATGTTGTAATTGGGACGGCAAGAACCAAGCCAGATGATGCCGCCAAAGTCCTTACAATTTCCTCGGCGATTAATTCATTACTGACGAGATATCCCATGGGATAATCTCCTAAGAAAAACAAAAGGACAAGCGGAAGCGATGCGCCAGTATATGCAAGAATAAGCGTATTAATGACGGCGGAGATATGATCTTTACCCAACACCATGGCTTTCTTAAAAAGTTGCGCTTTACTCAACGAAGGATCGGTTGACACCAACTCTGCTACTACAGACGCTTGAGTGATTGCAATATCGTCAAGGACTCCAATCGCCGCAATGATAATTCCTGCAATGAGTAGTCCGATTAGGCTGATCGTATTTTTTGCCGCAAAGGTTAGGAAAGTGGCCTCTTCAGTAGAAGCTCCCGTAAAATTCATCCCATGTACCAGGAAATTTGCCAGCAATCCGACAAAAAGCAGTGTTATCGAAATGCCAATAAGAGCAGAGGTAGATTTCCTATTAAAACCATAGGTTACATATAATGTGCCGATAAGAATCACGCTTGACCCAATAAGGCTCACGGTGACTGGATTCGCGCCACTGAGTATTTGGGGGACGATGTAGGTAAAAATGACTGAAAAACTGAATACGAGTCCCACAAGCGCCTTTATTCCTTTTATTCCGGTGGTAATAAGCACGAGCAGACCGAAAAATACGGCAAGGAGAAGCAAGTCACGATTTCTTCCAATAGACACAATTTCATGAGATTCACCGGCTTCTCCGAACAAAGAAGCTCGCACATAGATTTTATTTCCTGTCTTTACCGGACTAAAGTCGTTTGTTATATTAATTCGCTTTGTTGATTCTCCGTCGGGCACTTCCACCAAAAGCTCCTGAACCTTCAATGTAGTAACAAAAGTGATATCTTGTTTTGTAGGGTCTCTTTCGCTGATGACTTCCAATACTTTAGCTTCAAAAATATCATTGTCACCCGCATTTGATTGGTTACGCAATGAGCTGATGTCAAGAAAGAAAAAAGAGGTTATCGACAAAATAAAAATAACCGCAACAATGTAGTTGTTCGGGTTGTAAAGATATTTTTCTTTTAAGGTTTTTGGGGGCGACATTTTTATTATTATGATTTTTTATGTCGCGATGCCATAAAACGCAATTTGAACTTTTGAGGAAATTATTTCGCTGATTTAAATAGCCGATTGCTCACTCTGCCCAATACTGTTCC
>JACRKE010000034.1 GCA_016215335.1 Candidatus Vogelbacteria bacterium
CAGCGAGCGGGGGAACTGGAAGGTGGTCGAAAAATACGTTGCAGAACAAGGAAAGCCGATGTCAGACCTGCGACAATTATCATTATACGATGGCAGACCTCCGCTCATACCGCGGGGCTCTGCCCCGCGGTAGTTGATTTAACAAACAAATACACTAATCTTCGTTAGAAGTAAGTACCGGCACCAAAGAATCACTAACTAAAATATTCTCTGCATTCACGGCGGTAATATTTTTTCGATTGAATACTATTTCCACAGCCATACCATTGGCGTCCTTGCCAGCCTCGTAAATTTTGCTCGAGTCAAGCAGGTAATCCCCCAAACTGTATACAATGACACCGCTCTTATACTTCTCTATAGGTCCTGGCCTGTGTGGACCGAAGCCAAGAACCACCGTAGCGCCAACGTCTACATAGCTCTGTAATAAATTCTTCAATCCCTCTCCCGATAGCTTCTTCTCGTCGTAGCTTATTGCAACAACAAACTGATCGTATTTTTGCGAATTTGCTTCAATTGACTGTTTGACTATCGGATCGTGCGCGGACATTACAACCGGAAGGTTTTTGTTATCCTGCAACCAAGCGGGGCTTTCTGTGGACACACCAAGTATGCCAATCTTTACGCCGTTAGATTCAGTAGAATATATTTTTTGGGCCTTAGCAATATCCTCTCCGGCTCCAAGTGACGCCATGGAATGTTTTTCAACATTTTCTACTGTTTGTTTTAGGCCGGATCTACCCCAGTCCCCACTATGATTATTCGCGAGAAGAAGAGCGTCGAGGCCTATTTTTGCGAGCGAACCTACGGAGGCTTCGGATGTTTTAGCCGCGTTTGTTTCAGCTACTTGATAGCCTACGGTTGTCACAGGCCCCAAGAGATTTGCGACTGATACTGAAGCGTTTTTAATAAAGTAACTGTTTGAAAGAACGGAATCGAGGGTAGTATTCCTCTTTTTTAGTGTTGTTTCAAACTCCTGATCAATCTGTATATTTCCGACAGAAACCAAGTTTGCCACGCCCGTAGTTGTGGCATTAAGCATAGAAAAGTTGTTTAATTTTATGTCATCATCATTAACCGGCACTCCCGTGTCGTAGAAAAGTGAGTCCTTGAGATATCTGAGTATTGCTCTCGTATCGGCATCTCTGTTGTAACTCTTAAGTAGAACGACTGCAACTTGCTTTTCTATAAACTCACCCGCTGGAAAGTTAAACAGGGCGACTGATGTTTGACCTGACTCAGGAATATATCCTGTTTTGCCTCCAAGATAGTGCGACTCTTTGTTTATTACAAGTTTGTTATGGTTTGACCATATGTAATCACTTGTCTTTGATTTGTACTTAGTCTTATTTGTAATTTCAAATATTTCTGGCTTATTTAATAGCAGATATTTTGTGAGTCTAAGCAGATCACCTGCCGTAGAAACATTTCTGGGATCAAGACCGCTTGGGTCATCGTAATGTGTTGATTTCATATCTAAGACATTCGCCCTATTATTCATAGCGAGTATAAATGCTTCGCGATCCTTTACTTCAGAAAGAACTTCAGCGGCTTTGTTGCTCGACTCAAGCAGAAGAGGATAAAACAGCTCGTTTATTATGAATCTCTCGCCCGCCTTCAGATATCCGGCGGACCCGAAGGTAAGAGCTGCTTTTGGAGATACAGTTGTGACTTTTTTTGTGTCCAGAATTTCCGTTGCCACTGCGGCCGTCATAAGCTTTGATACAGAAGCGATCGGCAGAATTTTTTCAGGATTTTTTTCGAGCAATGTTTGTCCAGTCGATAAATCCTGCACTATATATGATAATGATGTAAGTTTAGGCGGCTTCACTGTAGCGCTCTTGAATTCTACATTTACATCGCCCAGTTCCGCAATCGCAAGTGTAGCTGCGTGCGATGCACGCGGTTCAATTACAGAAACGGGAGTGTCAATATCTGTAAACTTGTATACCTCAATAGCATCTTCATCTAAAAGATGAATGGAGCCTAACCCCACGCTACCTCTTACTTTATCAATTGATTTCATATCTCCCTCAACCGGATCGCCATGGATGAAAGAGTTCCCAAAAAACTGCATGGCCCAAGGAATCCTCACGTGGGCAATGGGAGACAAGTGGCTTTGCCGTTTTGTTAAAATTTTATAATTTCCGACAGGAGTTTCCCACGGTGACCCTACGGCTCCCTTGGATACTATTTTGTAACTCTTTCTAGCCAGGGCATTCTGAAACAGCGTCAACTCCATATTTGATAAATCTATTCCAATCATTTTTCCAACTTTTGGAGGCCTAAAGGATATCGGGACAAATCTGCCGGGAATAATTTTGTCCTTAGATAGTTGAACCAAACCATTCTCTAGGCTTGCAGTCTTTATAGATTGACCAAAGCCCATGCCGTAGTCAAAAACTGCGTATGAGCCCAAAAAACCCACCACAAGCGCAACCACCGCAGTCAGTAAAAGTTGTCTTAATGGACTATCGTGCATTTGTTGAGGTACTAGTCACGGGTTTATTAGAAACATTAGAGCCTGACAAATCAATCTCGACAAATTTGTAGAATACTTTCTCGCCATACCTTAGGTCAATGTATTCAAGTTTACTTTTTTTGTCCGTAACTCGCTTTGTCAATATTTCCGACAAGAGAGTAAGGTTTAGATGCTTAATCATAAGTTCAACCGGGGCGTCTGAAGAGAAAAATACTTTCCAACCTTGTCCGGTCATAAGTTCATAACTTTTGTCGGATTTTATCAAAATTGATATAGGTTCAATATTATTCTTAATAAGTTCACGTCTGAATTCCTGAATTTTTATTATCTGTTCCAGGTCAAGAACGTTATTGCCTAATCTTGGCGACTCTCTAAGATAACCGTAATATTCAAAATAAACAGGGCCGGAAAAAGACGGAGCAACATCATACAATAGACCTATCTTATCTACATAATAACATCTGCGTTCCGTACTCCTATTAAATTCTCCCTCACACCAGACTGCATCAGGTACTCTTTCATGAACAGTCACTAACAGCTCGGATGGTGATTCTTCTGTAAATGTGGCAGCATATACACGATCAAAGCTCGAGAGTATACGCTCTCGAATACTATTTTTTGGGTAAAACATGAAGCTTTTTTTGGGTATAATACCTAAGTGAAATCCCCGCATCTCATCATCAATTATCTTCGCAACTTCTGTTTTAGAAACAAAAACAGTTCCCGTTATAACAATCGTTTGAAGATTTAGGGATTTATTGTTAAGCACAAAAATCGAGCTTATGATTATAAATAGAAATAAAATCAATAGGTAGCCGAAATGCTTAAATGCACGATGTCTCCGTGCAGCTTTCGCCTTTACTAGTACATTTTTGTTTGTGTACAGTTTCACTTAGCCTATCTTCTCCTTGCCAATGTATGGAATCAGCGCAGACGGAACTTTTATAGTTCCGTCTGCTTGCTGGTAGTTTTCAACAAGAGAGACCAAAATTCTAGGGGTTGGAATTGCAGTACAGTTAAGAGAATGGGCATATTTCAATTTACCTTCACTGTCTCGGTATCTTATGTTTAAGCGTCTCGTCTGAAAATCGTGAAAATATGATGCTGAACTTATCTCGCGGTATTTCTGCTCCATTGGAACCCAAAGCTCTACGTCGTACTTTTTGACTTGACCAAGACCCAAATCCCCTCCGCAGTTTACGACTGTATGATACGGAATGCCAAGCAATTCAATAAACTCTTCGGTATTTCTATTTAAAATCTCGTGATTCTTTACTGATTCAGAATGATCGGCAACACACAAAATAACCTGCTCCAATTTGTAAAACTCATGAACTCTTATGAGGCCTTTAACGTCTTTGCTATGACTTCCCGCTTCGCGTCTGAAACATGGAGAAAATGATAAAGTTTTTATCGGAACCTTTAAATCAATGACTTCGTTCATAAAATATCCCATTGTGCCTACTTCCGCGGTTCCTGCAAGGTAATCGCCATCTTGAGTTTTATATAGATCTTCTTCGCCTTGTGGCAGAAATCCGGTGCCAAGCAGAGCGTCTCGCTTTACAAGCGAGGGCATAATCATTGGAGAAAATCCTTTTTCCGTAAAAAACTTAAGTGCTAGTTGCCAAATAGCGAACGATAGCAAAACTCCATCATTCTTGAGTACGTATCCTCTAAACCCGGCAATCTTAACTCCTCTATCGAGGTCAAGCATATCGAGATTTTTCATTATCTCTATGTGGTCCTTGGGCGCAAAGTTAAATCTTGTCTGCTCGCCCCACGATTTTATCTCGACATTATGAGAATCGTCTTCGCCCTCCGGCACGGTTATGTCCGGAACATTCGGAACCGAAAGCATAAGAGTTCTCCACTTTTCTAAAATCTTTTTCAACTCTTCTTCCTTCGCCTGCATACTATCCTTCACCGACTTCATGCTTCCAATAACTGCGTTTCTTTTTGACTGATCTCCACCTGCACTGGCGATTTCATCGCTAGCCTTGTTTTGTTCTGCCCTCAAGGATTCAACCTCAGTTTGCAGAGCTAGTCTCTTTATGTCCAACTCAATCAGATCAGCCACCTTAAAATTTATACGCTTTTTCCTGACTGCTTCTGTGATAAGATCCGCATTTTCACGAATGAATTTAATGTCTAACATGTGTTTATTTTAAGTATACTGATTATATCAAGCGGAAACAAAAAAGCGAGCTGGATGGCCTAGTGGCCATCCAGCTCGCTTTTCTTGCAGATGTCTTGTTTTGATTTTACTACTGCCTACTGCCTACTAACTATTGCCTGCTTTAATAGTAGTATCCTCCCTTCACTTTGAACTTCTTCTTTTCAAATGTAACCACCATATACCAACCCCAACTCACGGTTCTATTGTCCTTGCCTGTAAAATCAAACCAGACACCCGGGAATTTGTCTCGCTCTACCCATCGCTCCGGCTCGTTCACCGCAGGGTCAACCATGATTATATTTTTGTCAGTAACGTTTGCAACCACAGTATAGTGGTCTCCCCAGTATGCGCCACTCTTATCAAACCACCCCACAATAACAGGTAGCTTCTCTTCTTTTATGAAATATTCAAGCTCATCTATCGTGCCGTTCTCCTTCGCAAATACAAATCCGCCCGACGATTTGACAGCTTGCACCAACCCTTCATGTTCTGTGCCAGTCTCTATGGTGGCATCCGCTAATCCTGCAAGTTGCTCCTCAGTAAAATCCTTGCCGAAATATGATAGGAGAATTTTGAGCGAAGCAGGACCACATAGTGCTTTACTCTGTATAAAAGGCTTTATTTTAAGGCCTGTTTGTTCATGTTGTGTTTCTTGTGGCATGGATGCATTATATCACAAATACACAGAACTAGCCACACTTTCCTGATGTGTAAAATAAAATAAAATGGCTAACCTAAGGCCTTAAACGTAGAAATCAGAAATTTGTCTCGCTACGTATTTTTCATCCCCCGGGTAGCATGCCCCTGCCTCACGACGCTCTTTACGTTCGGCGGCCAGAGCTGCGTCATGCGAGTTATCGTAAATATCACCTTTTTCCATAAGACGCCGCTCAAGTAATTCATGGTGATAAATAAAATCGAGTTCAGCAACGTCGTTAATCGCGTCGACCCACACTTCATCTTTCGGCACAAAATCATAAACAATGCCGTGCCCACCTTGTATGAATTCCGGATCAATGAATTTACGGACGACCGATCCATCCACTTTCACATATTTCAAACCATCGCGCGATGCGGTAGACAGTTTAAAGTTTGGGATCGACCCGTTAGTGAGAAAAATCTTCTTGCGCGATTCGCGTCTTTCACATGTTGTATCTCCTGCTACCACTTCGGTTTCAAGTCGAACCAGCATCTCCTGTTCCGATTTGAAACGATAATCAATCCATATTTCGTCTTCAGGTATGTAAAACTTTGGCGCATAATAATTGTAATCGATGCACTTCTCATGACAACACCCAAACTCAAGATCAAGGTTCATTCTGATTTTAAAAGCGTCAACGTAAATAATTTTTTTAGTTGTCATAATGATTCAAGTTAAATCAAGAGAATCTAAAATAAAGGCGTATTCAAGGGCATCCTCCTTTAATCCTTCGTATAAGCCTGACGCTCCCTGATGACCCGCATTCATGTTTGTCTTAAGCACTATTACATTATCGTCAGTCTTCATCGCGCGTAATTTGGCAACCCATTTAGCCGGCTCCCAATAATTGACTAACGGATCGTTAAAACCGGCAGTGACGAGCATTATTGGGTAATTTTTATGCTTTATATTTTCGTAAGGGGAATAGGAATTCATTGCATCATAGAGCTTCTTATCATCTGGATTGCCCCACTCTTCATATTCAAGTGTCGATGAAGTGAGTGTCGGGTCCATCATTGTATTAAGTATATCTACAAACGGAACGCTGGCAAATACTACCTTCACTAAGTCATGTTTCATGTTGGCTACTGCACCCATTAAAAGACCCCCTGCGCTTCCGCCATTAATTACAATCTTATCTGAATTTGTATACTTTTCACCAATCAAGTGTTCTATAGCGGACACGAAGTCGCTGAATGTCTTCACTTTGTTTTCAAACTTTGCTGCGTTATTCCATGGCCTGCCAAACTCTCCTCCGCCCCTAATGTGCGCAGTTGCAAAAACAAAACCTCTATCTAGTAAGCTTATTCTGTTAGTTGAAAATTGTGGTTCAATTATAATGCCGTATGAACCATATCCATAGATGAAAGCTGGATTTGAGGAATCTCGCCTAAACGTCTCTTTTCTGTAACAGAGTGAAATTGGAATCTTCGTACCGTCTTCGGCATTCGCAAATATCCGCTTGGACACGTAGTTGCTCTTTTCAAAACCCGGGACTTCCTGTTCCTTCAATATTACAAATTCTCTTGTCATAGGATTATACTCCCTTACCTGAGTTGGGATCGCATAGGAACTGAAACCGATTCTGAATTTTTGAGCTTTATATTCAGGATTAAAGACCGGATATATAGTTCTCACATTTTCTTCTAAATCAAACTTAATGAGCTTGCGAGAATGGGTATCCAATCTATACATTTGTGCAATTCCGTCTTCTCTGCCGTAGACGATAATGAAATCCTTAAAGCAATCTAAACCTGAAAGCACTACGCTATTAGAAGCTTCTATGAGTGGTCTCCAGTCGAATATTGAAGTATCTGCGGATTTTGACCAAAGGATTTTTCCATTCTCCGCGTCCTCGTCAGTAAGCATATAAAACGTATTCTCTTGATCATAAATAGTGTATTGAACGCCTTTTTTTCTTGGTTGTACTAAAAGTGGACCCTCGAGAATGTTGTCTAGATCAATAATTCTAATTTCGAACATGTCATAACTTGAGCTATCCAAGTAAACATACCTACCACTTCGAGATTTCGTAAGACTAAGAGAAAAAATTACATCATCTTCTTTTAGAATCAACCTGTTAACTCCCAAAAGTGAACCTTGAAGTATCTCGGACGAGCGAAGTGCTTCGTCCATAACTGAATAAAAATAAGTTGTACTGTCCTTTGCCCACTCAAAGCTTGAAACCATACTGATCGGCTCGCAAGACATAGACACATCATCAAGTGGCTTGAAGCATAAAATGTTTCTTTGGTCTCCCTGAAAATCAACTGAGTAAGCAAGAGTCTTATGGTCCGGACTAATTTTTAGAATTGCGCAATGAAAGAATCTACGACCTTGCGCCAGTTCATTCTCGTCCAAAATAATCTCTTCAACTCCTTCGAGTGAATCCTTTTTCCTGCAATGAATCAAATATGCTTTACCCTTTTCAGTTCTGTCATAGTAAAAGTAGTCATCAATTCTAATGGGCACGGATGAATCGTCCTCCTTGATACGTGAAAGCATCTCGTCGAACAACTTTTTTTGATTATCTCTGGTATGAATTGATACTCTGGATGTGTATTCATTTTCGGCCTCAATGTATTTTATTACATCCGGATTACTTTTATCTCGCAACCAATAATATGGATCATTTTTTTTAACGCCATGGTAATTTGTAATATGTTCTCTTTTTTCCGCCAAGGGAGGAATAACGCCCCCTTCTCTGAACTGTTTTTGGCTAAGCATAACCATATTTATCCTTCTTAAATATTTTACGGTAAGCAAATCTTAAAACTCTGTAAACTACATAAATGATAATCAACCAGAATATCCAAAGATTGGTGAGTATGAAACTCAAAATAGAGAGTATGAAATACCAAAGATACTGAAATGGCTTCATGATTCCAGAGCCGGCCCCCTCTTTTGCCACGGCTACCTTGTTGGGAAGATCACCAAGGACCCAATTCGAAATGGCACCTGTAATGCTGTCATAGGCAGATTTTAGCCATTTTACTGGAAGGAGGCTGGCGAACGCACTCGTTTGAGATAGAGACGCCGGTTTATTATCCGCTCTTGCAGCAGCTGCTTCTGAAGCTAGGGTGTTTTTAACAGAACTCCTTGCACCATTCACTTTTTCAGCTGCATCGCTCGCAAATGAATTAAAATTAGACACTGCACCAACGACTGGCTTACCGATTGAATCAGGCAAAACACCCGCGATAGCTTCAGCGGCACGACCAAGGGAATCATTAGCCACATTACCTATAATATTCGCTGAACTTCCTAACGTGCCCAAAGCATCTTTTGCTGAAGCACTTGAAGCAAGGATCGAGCCATCTGTATTTGAAACAGGTGGAGGTGGTGCAACTTGTACAGTATTATTAGCGACAACCTGTGTAGCCAGAGTTGCAGGCTGTTCAGTGCCATTTTGCGCTACAGTACTGACGCCGATCACGTTTGCAGAGACCTTATGGCTTCCCTCATTCGGGACCCAGTCAATCGAAACCTCCGAAAGCTTTCCTGAATTTATAAGAAAAGGCGCAACCGCAATCTGGATGCCGTTATCCGTGAATTGCACCTGCCCCTGCACAGTCTGTTCACTTCCATTATAGACTGCAGTGTAAATTCTTACAGAAACACCTCCACGAAGCGGATAGCTTGAATACCAGATATTACCGGGAATTATTCCCACGTTTTCTAGAGTATTAGCACCAAAAGAAATTAACGGTAGAAACAACAAGCCGAGGAGTAGTATCTTTCTCATGTGTATATTCTACTGCACGAAGGAATAAAGTACAAAATAAAAAAACTAGGCGTCTATGTTTGCCATCTTTGCGTGAGTTTGTATAAAGAGTTTTCTAGGCGCAACTTCAGAACCCATTAACATATCAAATGTATTGTCTGCATCTTCTGCATCCTTGATATTAATTTGACGCAATGTACGGCTGAGAGGATTCATAGTCGTCTCCCAAAGTTCCTCCGGGTTCATTTCTCCGAGACCTTTGTAACGCTGTATGGAAACTTTTTGAGTGCGCTTCGCTTTTACTTCTTCACCTTTCTTCTGGCCGGTCTCCGCTTCTGCGTTTACACTCTCTGATTCTGTCGCGTCGTCATCTCCGTCAATCGCGACGGCGCTTTCTTCCACGCCCATATCTCTCAAAGCCGCGATTTTTTGTTCCTCGCTGTACACATATCGAATATCGCTTCCTTTAGTAATCTTATAGAGAGGTGGCGTTGCGGCGTAAATATGACCTGCCTCGAGCACTTGTCTGAAGTAGCGGAAGAACAAAGTGAGGAGTAGTGTGCGAATATGCGCTCCGTCAACATCAGCATCAGTAGCAATTATGATCTTATGATATCTAAGTTTAGAAAGATCAAAGGTCTCTGCGATTGCAGTTCCCATGGCTATCACAAGATTTTTAATCTCTTGAGAACCGAGCATTTTGTCGAGTCGTGCTCGTTCTACATTTAAAATCTTGCCGCGAAGCGGAAGTATGGCCTGAGTGCGTCTATCACGCGCCATTTTTGAGGAGCCGCCCGCAGAGTCTCCCTCGACTATAAAGAGTTCCGACTCTTCTGCTGATCTGCTCTGACAATCCGCAAGCTTGCCCGGCAATGTCATGCCATCAAGCGCACCTTTACGGAGAACGCTATCCTTAGCTGCCTTGGCAGCTTTTCGCGCTTTGAGAGCAAGCACTACCTTATTTATGATTGCTCTTGCATCGTCCGGATGCTCCTCTAGAAACGCACTGAAAGTTTCTCCGAAAACGGTCGTAACAGCTCCTTGAGCTTCCACACTGCCTAGCTTTGCCTTTGTCTGACCTTCAAACTGGGCATCGTGCATCTTGATTGAAACGACAGCAGTAATACCCTCACGCACATCGTCCCCTGTAAAATTATCCTCCGAATCCTTGATTAGATTATTTTTGCGAGCATAGTCATTTAGAGTCCTTGTAAGAGTGGTTCTAAAGCCGGTGAGGTGTGTACCACCCTCTGGAGTTGAAGTGTTGTTTGCGTAACTAAGTTCTCGAACCTTGATATCATCTATATATTGAAGGGCTATCTCAACCACCATCTCATTCACCTCTTTCTCTGCGTAGTAAACGTGGCGCTGGACAACACTCTCGTGTAGGTTGTAGAAATTAACGAGCGATAAAAGTCCGCCTTCGAAATAGAAAGAGTGCGACTCGGCCTCAAGATGAAGATCGGTAAACCAAAAAATATTTTCCAGGTCTGGCATTTCGCCAATCTTGCGCGCGTCCATAAGTCGAATACGTAATTTTTTCACAAGATACGCCTGTTGGCGCAAGTGATTTATAAGTTTGTTTACGTCAAAAATAAGTTCGGAAAAAATCTGGCTGTCCGGCTTGAAAGTGATTATTGTTCCTTGTTTTTTGGTTTTGCCTATTTTTTTTACGTTGTGTTTCTTTATGCCTCGAGCGTACTCCTGCATGTGAATGTCTCCATCCTTATGCACTTCCGCACGCAACCATTCCGATAACGCATTGACTACAGATGCCCCTACTCCGTGCAGACCTCCTGCTATTTTGTATGACTCTCCGTCAAATTTACCTCCCGCATGCAAGGTCGTCATTACTGTCTCGAGCGCTGAAACTTTTGTCTTTTTGTGAATGTCCACGGGAATACCGCGGCCATTATCTACCACACGAACAATGTCGCCAGGAAGAATTGTAACTTCAATCTCTGAAGCGTAACCGCCCATCGCCTCATCGCGCGAGTTATCAAAAATTTCGATTACACAGTGGTGCAAACCTTCCGGACCAGTGGAACCGATGTACATCCCAGGACGCTTGCGGACGGGTTCAAGGCCCTCAAGAACCTGAATACTGTCAGCCGCATACTTGTGTCCACTGCCGTTTTTCTCCTTGTCGTTTGCCATTTGAATTAGGTTGTAGTGAGTAGGTTGTAGGTCGTCGAAACAGACTAACAATAGGCTTAATTATAGCATTTTGAGCCAAGCAATACCAGCGTTAAAACAGAGGAAAAGTGCTTAATTTAAAGCTTATTCAACAAATATTGCAAAGCGCCTCCAACCTTTTATGAAATCTTCTTTTTTAATGAAGCAGTCTTTACCTTCAGCCTCAATTAGAGTATCAGGATTATTATAGTAGAAACCAGCAATTTGGTCCGATTCATATTCAAAACCGGTAAGTACCATCATGTGTACTTGACCCGGGAGATTTGACTTCCCTGGCACAGTAATAATAACGGGACGACCGCTCTTTAGCTCATATATCATTTTTGTAAGTGCTGCATTCGTGAACTCCTCTGTATATTCACTCGGCACGTACACTCCTGACGTAGTACGATTGCCAGCCGAGCGATATTCCTGACTATACGCAAGAACACCATGGTTGTGTAAAAGAATTGTCAGGTGAAGGTGACGCCAACCTGGACCACGATCAAAACCACCAATTGCTTGGCCCTCGTGGATCAAATCGTCAACACTAGGCATCGAACCTGGTCGCATGAGGTCTCCGACCGTTTTAATACAGACTATTGCACAAGCGCGCGGCTTCCAGAATGGATCCGTTGCTGCAGAATGCTGTGAAAGATATGGCAGATTAAGAATCATGATTAAAAAATCTAAAAAATAACCTCATCTTACGCTCCAGCCCTTAGCCGTTACGGCGGCTGAAACTTTCTCCATTATTAAATTAACTTCACTGTCACTCAGTGTTCGCTCTTTTGATTGAAATACAATTCTGAATCCCAGAGATTTTTTTCCTTCCTTACTGAATGTGTCGAATAGCCATGATGATTGCACAAGACTCCCTGAATTCGCAAGAATTAAGCTTTGGACATCACCCACAGACGTATGCTCTGGGACAAGAATTGCTATGTCGCGAATAATTGAAGGGAATCTTCCAATTTGATTATACGATACTCTTGCTGGTTCAATTGTAAGCAGAGCCTCCAGGTCTATTTCAATTATTCCATCCAGGTCAAGATTTCCCACCTCTATTCCTGCGGTCATGATCTTTAAGTCTTCACTGACTATAAATTGGTAGCGGAGCGTCCGCTCTAGTAATTCAAGTACGCCTTTAAGTTCTGAAAGCTGTTCGCCCTGCTTGAATTTACGTTTGGAACTGAAGGCTAGGGCCATATGTAATTTTTCAGAATCAGGCAAAAAAACTTTTCCAATCTCAAAAATCTTGACATCATCTTGATACTTGAGATTTTCGGAGACCGCTCTCATAAGTCCATCTCGAAGGTTGTCGCGCATATAAGCTTTCTCGGGAGCAAGTGGATTTGCCAACTCAAAATGACCCTTGTCTGTATACGAATACAAATAGACTTCGCTGTATCCAGCACCCACAAGAATATCCGTTATGCTATTCGCAAATCTTTTCAGTTTGTTTGTTGCAGACGCCTTGACGACTTCTGTCGGAGGTGTGGCTACAATCTTCTCGTATCCATAAAGTCTGCCGATCTCTTCTACTAAATCTTCCATTCGCCTGAGATCGAGTCTTAGAAGCGGAATTTCAACTCTATACCTCTCATCTTCCTTATCCACAATACGCCTCACTCCGACTATGTCTTTAAACAAATCAGAATCTTTGAGTTTTTCCACAATCACAGCCTTGTCATTAGTGTGTCTACTAGAGTGCAATATTTTCCCCTGTCCAAGATAAAGCCCCACATGATCTATGCCCTCCTTTACTTTTAAACCCTTCATCCATTCGACAGAATAATATTTAACATCTCCCCCGTCGTGAGTATTAGAAAAAACAAGATCTCCGGGTAGAATGTCCTTAATATCCACCGGGGTGCCAAAAAAATACTGATCAATTGTCATTCTTGGAATTGCGACCCCGGATTCTGAATAAAGCCAGGCGGTAAGCGAAGAACAGTCAAAACTTTCGGGAGCATCATAGCTTATTTGAGCGGTCTCGTTATGGGGTTTACCAACTTGCTTGGGTCCGAGCCCTAGAACGTGTTCTAGAGTATTTACTTTCTTCCATTTTAGACCGAGCCTGTTAAGCAAAGCCTCGATAGTCGATTCATCTATTTTTTCACCTAGGACTTTGTATATATCACGTGTTGAAAAACCTGAAACAAATACTTTTCTGGGACGAGCATATCGGTCCACGATTTCGGATACTTTAGTACGATCAGTTTTTGCTGTAAGCAAAACAAGCTTCACAAAAATTTCCATTGCATCTCCCGCGAGACTCGCATCAATTTCGTTCTCAAATCTGTGCGATGCATCAGTACGAATACCAATCCTTTGAGACGTGCGTCTTATTCCGGTCGGCGCGAAATTTGCCGACTCTAGAACTATATTTTTGGTATTCTCGTCGACTGCAGCCTTAATTCCACCTTTAACTCCGGCAATTGCAAGAATAGATTCTCCGTCTGCGATTACAAGGTCTTCTTCACTAAGCTTAGCATCTTTATTGTCTAGCGTTTTCATTATGTCCCCTTCTTCTGCTCGTCTTATAAAAATGCTTGGGGCTTTGTCTCCCATATGCATTTTATCCGCATCAAAGGCATGCAACGGCTGACCCATATGGAGCATTACAAAATTTGCAGCATCCACAATATTGTTAATAGGTCTCTGGCCCACTGAAATTAATCTCTCCTTGAGCCACTCTGGAGACTCTTTTACTTCTACTCCTTCGATCATGCGTCCAACGTATCTCTTACATAGTTTATTCTCCTCAATCTCAATATTTAAACCTCTCACGGTCTTACCAACCGAAACTCTTGGAAGTGGCTTCGTGGGAATCACGAGTTCTGCTTCTACCTCAAGGCCCGTGAGAATTCCCACTTCACGTGCAACTCCAAGATGCGACAAGCAATCATGGGCTCTGTTTGGAAGAACTTTTACGTCAATCAATGAATCGCTGCCAGACGCAAAAGTCAGTGGTTCAATTGACTCAATTTCAAACGAGTGATTAGTCAAAAGCTCTGCTACATTTTCAGGAGCAGGTAGCTTGTCCTTAAAATAACTTTGAAGCCAGTTGTATGAGACTTTCATGATTCAGGTTGTAGTTTGTAGTGAGTAGGTTGTAGAAATACAAATCTTAGAATTGATTAACTAAACGCAGGTCGCCGTTAAATAATAGCCTGATGTCATCGATGCCATATTTAAGCATTGCTACTCTGTCTATTCCACCTCCGAACGCAAATCCTTTCCACTTTCTTGGATCAATGTTAACGCCTTCTAGCACCTTCGGATGAACCATGCCTGCTCCCATAATTTCGATCCATCCTACGTTCTTGCAGATATTGCAGCCTTTTCCGGCACACTTGAAACATGAACAGTCTATCTCTACTCCTGGCTCAACAAAGGGAAAGTAACTCGGCCTCATTCTAATCTTGGTTTCATTTTGAAAAAGCTTACTGAAAAATTCCTGAAGAATATACTTCATGCTCGCAAGTGAGACAGTCTCGCCAATCATTAGGCCTTCGAACTGATGAAATTGAGCCTCGTGAGTAGCGTCTGTCGCTTCATATCTAAACGATCTACCTGGAACCACAATCCTTATGGGCGGCTCGTGCGTTTCCATGTATCTTATCTGCACTGGAGAGGTATGAGTACGTAAAAGTTTTTTCACACCAGAACCATCTTCCTTGAGCCAGAACGTATCCCACATATCACGAGCAGGGTGATCCTTAGGAACATTCAAAGCATCAAAATTGTAATATTCTGTTTCAATTTCGGGACCGTCTGCAATCTCAAATCCGAGACTGGAAAAGGCGTCCGCGATATCACGTATTACGAGAGTAAGAGGGTGATAATGACCGCGATCTATTTTCCTACCGGGAGCAGTCGTGTCTATGAAATTATTCGCGTTGCTCATAATTAAAGAGTATATAGTACATAGTATATCGTATATTGGAAAATGCAAAAAGATTAGGAAATTCCCTATTTACTATTTACAATATACTATGTACCAATCCTGGAGTGTCTTTACGACTTCGCTCGAACTTACTTTATCAAAAATTCGTGACGAAGCCAATGGCGCACGCGCGAAGCGCGTGGTGGCTCTAAACTAAATCGTACGCTCCATGAAAGCCCCGCCACCGCCTCGCTTCACTCGGCAACCCCAAAAAGAAAAATGTCTCTTGCTTTTTTGATTTCGCGGGGGTGGATTTTTTCTAAAATGGAAAGGACATTTTTCTTTTTGGGTTCTGCCCTCCAAGTATTCGGGCAGTGTGGCGGGGCTTCAATTCGGACTCGGTTTTGCCAAACTATTTTCTGGGGAAAAGGATTTGGCAAAACCTCGGCTGATTTCCCGCGCGGAGAAGGGGTCTGGGGAGGAATCCGCGCGGGTTTCGCTTTCGGATTTTTTTGGCGGCGGCTAAAATTACTTCAAAGATTCTACAAAACTGTTAGTGAATGCTTGTCGTGCGTCCACTGGTTTAGTGAGTAGTCCACCATCTTTCATCCATTGAGCAAAGTTTAGCCACCGACTTTCTTCTTGCCATCCAAAAATTCCGTTGTTAGCTATCCAGATCGGGGCCTCAAGTAAAACCTCTTTGTCTGCAACAGCAGTATCAAGTTCGGGATTTAGTTTTTTCATCAACTGTATCGCCTCCTTGGGATTTGCGGCGGCTTCTTTATAGCCCTTTGTCGCCGCACGAAGAAATCGCTCCACAGTTTTGGGATTGTTTTTAATCATGTCCTCATTGGTTACAATCACCAAATCATAATAATCGGGCACGCCATAATCAGTAACCTTCATTATGTTTACTTTACGACCTTGATTTTCAGCAATGATGGGCTGATTCGTGTAGTACACCGATGCCGCGTCAAGCTGTCCGGCAAGTAATCCAGTTAATGCGTCATAACCGACATTTGTAAATTGCACATCCTCAATTCCATTTTTAACGCCATCATTTTTCAGAATTGTGTCAAAAAGTAATCTTTCCAATGGAACCCCAGCATGTCCAATTCTTTTACCTTTCAAATCTCGTGGTCGCTTCAATCCAGATTCCTGAAGTGTCATTAAGGCGGCCAAGGAGTGTTGTGTCAGTGCGGCGACTGAAACTACAGGCAACCCTTCCGATCTTGCAAGAAGCACATCGGGTTGATAATTGAGACCAAAATTATCACGACCTTGAGCTACGGTTTGCAATATTGTCGCCGCATCGGCTGGAGCGTGTCTATCAACATCTAATTCCTCATCTGCAAAATACCCTCGCTCTTTTGCGACATAAAGACCGCTGTGCATAGCATACGGGAGCCAGTCCAAAGCTACGGAAATTTTTGTCGGATTTTCAGTAGTGTTATTTTGTATCTCAGAATTTTTGACAAAATAAAATGCTCCGATTACTAACACCAAGATGACAACTCCAATAGTTAAGATTTTTTTATTCATAAAATTATTGGCTAGCTGATTTAGCTCGCTTTTCAGCATAGTACCACGGAAGCATTAAACGCTCAACCAAGCCAGCTAATGCGAACAAAACAACCCCCATAATGGACAAAACGAAGATTGCGGCGAAAACACGCGAAGTTAAAAATAATGGTTGCGAGTATTTTATCAAATACCCAAGTCCACCGCTTGCACCAACCCACTCACCGATGACCGCACCAATGACACTGATAGAAATTCCAACCTTGATACCGGAAAACATATATGGCAGAGATGTCGGGATTTGTAATTTAGTAAAAATTTGCCAGCGAGACGCTCCCAAACTTCTCATCATCGCGACCATGTCGGTATTGATTGCTTTCAATCCGTCTATCGTATCTACAGCGATGGGATAAAAACTAATCAGAACGACCACGATTATTTTTGAGGCAAGACCGTAACCAACCCAAATAAGTAACAACGGCGCAATAGCAATAATCGGAATTGTTTGCGAAGAAACGATGATTGGCAATATTGCCCTCTCTAATATTTTTGAACTAGTAACAGCTGTTGCTAATAGAAGCCCTAGCGCCAAAGCAACGAAAAATCCTGCGACTATTTCTTGCAGGGTTATATAAGCGTGATGTAGGAGTAAACTCCAACTCGCAACAATTTCCTGTGCAATAGCAGAAGGCGCAGGCAGTTGCCATTTTGGTATATCTCCAAATTGAACCCAAATCTCCCATAGCACGATGAGTACGACCAAAATTATCATAGGAATCACCCATGAATAAGTCCTGGCTTGTGGAAACTTGAATTGTGGAGAGTTATTTCTCATGTAATTGCGCTAAAAGTTTTGCTTTGAGTTTCGCAAACTCTGGCTCCGTAACCGTGGCGTGAGTGCGAGGCCGAGGTAAATCAACTTCCAGCGACATGACAATTTTTGCAGGCCTCGCACTCATCACATAAATTTTATCAGAGAGTAAAAGTGCTTCATCGGTATCGTGCGTTACTAAAATAATGGTGTTGCCAAGTGTACGCCATAAATTTACTAACCATTCTTGCATTTGGTGGCGTGTGAGAGCGTCAAGTGCACCAAAAGGCTCGTCAAGAAGCATGACATCTTGACGAAGCAATACTGATCTCAAGAATGAAGCTCTTTGACGCATACCGCCAGAGAGAACAAAAGGATATTGATTTTCAAAACCCTTTAGACCAAAAGTTTCTATATGTTCCATCGCCTTTTGGCGTGCTTCCGACTTGGCAACACCTTTCAACTCAAATCCCAAAATGACATTGTCTAATACTGTACGCCAAGGTAGTAACAAATCTTTTTGTTGCATATATCCAATATGTCCTAATCTTGGAGAATTTCCATTGTCATTGATTTTTATTTTTCCGCTATCAACTTCATCTATTCCAGCAATAATATGCAAAAGAGTACTCTTTCCGCATCCGCTAGGGCCAATGACACTGACAAATTCTCCCGCGTTTACGCGGAGGTTTATATTGTCTAAAACTTTTCTCTCACCTTCTTCGGTGGAAAATGATTTTGAAAGTTGATTTACTTCAACCATAGCCTCATATTACGCTTTTTTCATGATTTTATCCATAGCCGCCGCCGAAAAAATCCGAAAGCGAAGCCCGCGCGGATTCCTCCCCAGACCCCTCCTCCGCGCGGGAAATCAGCCGAGGTTTTGCCAAATCCTTTTCCCCAGAAAATAGTTTTCGCAAAACCGAGTCCGAATTGAAGCCCCGCCACACTGCCCGAATACTTGGAGGGCAGAACCCCAAAGAAAAATGTCCTTTCCATTTTCAGAAAAAATCGGTCGCGCGCAAATCA